>JAGRMX010000519.1 GCA_020441025.1 Leptospiraceae bacterium | reverse complement strand
ATTGTTGGCGGATATTAATTGGTCCACATCCACCGTTTACGCGCAGCAGCAGGATCGTTTGCGGCGGGCCGGGCTGAGCGTAGCCGGTTTGCCGACCATGAACGATCTCGATACGTTTTCGGATCTAATGCACGCACGAAATTTAAACGGATTTTATTTGCATGCGTTTATACCGGACATACGTGTGATTCTGCCGGTTTATAATGAGGCCGAAAACCTGGAGTATGTGCTGCGGCCCTTAATCGCTTCGCATATGTTCCGTGAGATTATCTGCGCCGACAACGGCAGTACCGATGATTCGCCCGTCATAGCACGGTCCCTCGGCTGTCATGTGACACGCTGCGCGGAGCGCGGCTATGGAGCCACGTGCCTGGAAGCCATGCGCCATATTGAAGCACAGGGCGGATGCGATGTCATTCTATTCATGGACGCGGATGGATCGGATGATCCCGCTCATCTGTCCGAATTGCTGGCGCCCCTGGTTTCAAATCGAGCCGATATGGTGCTCGGTCATCGAGCGGCCGACATGGCGGAAGCCGGCGCTCTATTGCCGCACCAGCGGTTCGGTAACTGGCTGAGTACTTTTCTGATTCGCATCTTCTGGAAGCACGCCTACGCCGATCTGGGACCGTTCCGCGGTTTGCGCTGGTCCGCCCTGCGGCAATTGCGGATGCGTGATCGTAATTTCGGCTGGACTGTAGAGATGCAGATTCGGGCGCTAAAAGCAAAATTAAGAATTCTGGAAATTCCGGTGCGCTATAGACGACGTCATGCGGGCCGGAGTAAAGTGACCGCCACAGTGCGCGGTTCGTTTCGGGCGGGGCAGATTATTTTGACAACCGTGTTTCGAGAATTATGGCAAACTGTGCGTCGCCACGACTGACCTTTTAATCGTCAGAAATACGGGAAAACATTTTACTAATCTACGGGTGCTGCTAAAATCCGGAACAGGCGGGTTACATAATGCCAGATGAAAAACCGGAAAAAGCACAAAAACAGGCCGACAGTCAGGCGGAAAAATCCAGAGAAGAACTGGAGCAACAGGCCATCGAAATAGATGTGCATGATGAGTCGCGCAAAAAGGGCAAAGAATGAATCTACCCAGGCAGGCACCGGAAGAACTACGGGAGTTTTACATCACGCCGGTATATTTGCAGATACTGCGCGATCGGGTTTCGGAATGGACCGCTGAATTTATTCAAAACCAACTGCAATTGTTCCGCGGCACCATCCCGGATTATCCTGAGGTGCTGGAAATCCTGGAGGGCGAACTGTATCGCCGCCAGTTAAATCAGTTTCATCGTCAGGCCCGACGATTGACTCGCGAGCAATTGCTGGCGGTGCAGAAAAAATACGCCCATGAGCAATACGCCGATTTTCGAGAGATTGCCCGCACCGAACTTGAAATTCGAGCCGGTGTGAATCGTTTAAAAGACGATTCCGGCACTCACGCTACCGTCGCCGATTGATTTCCAACACGCATGAGCGTGTCGTACTGAATTTTTCTAAGTGTCCTTAACTGAATTACACACCCACTTATACGGCTGCCTGCAACCGGACGATCTACGCTGGTTGTACCACCGCAAAGTTCCGCGCCCGCACATTTATATAAATTCCTACCGCGAGTATTACGGGCATGATCCTGAATTTCATGAACTCTTTCATGACGATTCGGACGCGCGGGCGAAGCTGGAGCGCAGCTATTATTTCGACCATCCGGATAATTTCCAGGCTTTCCAGATACGGTTTAATTTGATTATCAGCGTGGCCCATGCCGATCCGGAAGAATTACCCGCGGTTTGTGATCGCGTGCTGGCTCATGAACCGGCCGGTTATGTTGAGTATCGCATGCTGTATCCCCCCCGCGATCGCGTCGAGTATCAAGAGATGGTGCTGGCCACCTGTGAAGGATTGCGCACGGCGGAACGTACGCATACCGGCAAACAGGCTCGCGTGGCCGTAAGTCTATTTCGAGACGATCGCGTCTGTCGACAGAGTTATGAATGGCTGCGAGAAGTACTGGAAGCGCATACTGTCGCCCGTCAGTATGTTTGTGCCATTGATTTTTGCGCGCAAGAAGAAGGTTACCCGCCCGCGGAGAAAAAGGATTTTGTTCAGGAAGTACTCCGGTCCAATCGGGATAACCCCGGCGCACTGGCCGTTCTGTATCATGTAGGCGAGAGTTATACCGATAAGTCGGTGGAGAGTGCGGCGCGCTGGATAGTGGAAGCGGCTCGAATGGGCGCGCATCGCCTGGGGCACTGTGTGGCCATGGGCGTGCGACCCGAATTATATGCCGGACAAACCGGACGGGAAATTGTGCGGGAGCGGCGCGATCAAATCGCCTTTGAACTCGAGCATTGCGATGAGTTGCGTCAGGCCGGAATCGCGGTGGACGCGGACCTTCTACAACGGGAAGCAAAGCTACTGGCCGAAAAGTCTCCCGGTGATACGGTAACCTATGTATATGATCCGCAACGTGTCGATCGTTTGCGCCAATTTCAGGACTGGTGCATGCGAGCGGTCGGTGCGACCGGCGCAATCATAGAAAGCTGTCCGACTTCCAATCTGCTGATTGCCAATTTGCGATCACCGGATAATCATCCCCTGCATCGCTTCCTCGAAGCCGATTTGCCTGTGGTGATC
>JAGRMX010000518.1 GCA_020441025.1 Leptospiraceae bacterium | reverse complement strand
ACGCGTAAAAGCTTGCTCTGTAAATTCAAATCCAGTTCGCCGATTTCATCCAGGAAGATGGTGCCGCCGTCGGCCACCTGAAACTTGCCTTTCTTATCCGCCACCGCGCCGGTAAAAGCGCCTTTGCGATGACCGAACAGTTCGCTCTCCAGCAAATTTTCCGGAATGGCCGCGCAGTTAATTTTTACAAACGGTCCGTCTCGACGCGGGCTGTTGTAATGGATGGCGGACGCAATCAATTCCTTGCCGGTTCCGGATTCACCGGTCAGCAGAATACTGGCCCGGGAATCGGCGATGATGCGCACTTTTTCCAGCAGCTTAATCATACTGCCGGAACGACCGATCAGGCTGCCGAATTGATAGCGTCCGCTCAGCTCACGCTTTAGCTGAATGTTCTCAAACATGACCACTCTGGTCTCGTCTTTGACCAGTTTTTGAATGGTGACCGCCTGCGATATAAACGAACCGATAATTTCCAGAAACTCAAGCAGGGATTCGGGCTCCACGCCGCTTTGATGTGATGTATACGTTGAAAACACGCCCACCACGTCGTTGCCCGAAAAAACCGGACAACAGAAGAATCCCATGTCTTCCGTGCCCTTGACCTTCATGCGATTCAAAAATTCCGGCTCTTCTTTGATGTTATGTATGAATACCGCCTTCTTATTCAGAAATACCTGGCCGGTCACACCCTCGCCGGCGGCATAGCGCACATGGCGCGCTTCCTGTTGTTCCAGCCCGACCGCCACTTCCACTTTCAGAATATCTTCATTACGGTCATACAATAACAGAGTACTGCGATGCAGCCGAAAGGCCTTTTCGGTGATATCCATGATATCCCGGAATACGTCCTCCAGCCGCAGCGATCCCATTACCACCCGGGAAATTTCAATCATCACGCGATGAAATCGATCTCGGATTTTTAACAGACGATTGTCCCGCAGGCTCAGAAAAATATTGGCGGCCAGGTTGGCCATGATGCTCAAGAATTCCTGATGGTCCGCATTGAAGGCACCCGCGTGAGAAGAGTCTACGGACACGACTCCGAAGACGGTATCGTTCACAATCATCGGGACCGCCAGTTCCGACAGGAGATCCTCGCGAATGGCCACGTAGTCATCTACTTCGCGGGAATCGTTTACCAATCGTGGTACACCCTGCAGGGCTACCGAGCCGGTAATGCCTTCGCCTACTTTCAGACGTACGGAACTGGCATCCGCCGCCAGCCCCTGGGAAGCTTGAATGCGTAGATACTTGCGTTCCGAATCCAGCAACATTATGGACCCGGATTCCGCGTTGGTCAGTTGAATACAGGCCTCCAGAATACGATCCAACAACCCATCGGGCTCATCAATCTGGTTCATGGCATGCGTAATGCTACCAATGAAATTCAGGGCTGCGCTGCTTGTTATACCGGCCATGGACTTATGTTCGCCGGCAGGTTGCTTTTTCAGCGGCCTGCCGGAGCTATTTGATACAATCACGCACAATCTGCCTTATTTGTCTGCATTTTTTCTATAATATGCTGCAAGTGAATAAACTGCACCCTCTTTTGCATATTTTTTAGGCCATACTAAATGCGAATTTTTAAAGCATCTTGAGCGATTCTATCTGAACTTTGTGAATATGCTTACCTGATACACGCTTTGCACCTTTCAGGTCGAAATCTCGATTTTTCAGTAAATGTGACATAATCATGCCTGATTTATAAGCTAAAAGGTTAAATCAACTGACCCTCAGGTGGATTATGTCACATTATTGGACTGCTGAATAGGCATCCTGATAATTGGCCCATCTGCGGAAATCTCACAAATCAGGTGACTGCCATGCCGTTTACCGGGAATCTGTCGGTAAATCTCACCCAGTATGTTCTTTTACCTGTCCAAGATCTTTGCCGCTCTATTTTTCCCATACCCGTTGTTCATGATTCTGATGGGCATTGCCCTGTTCCGGCTGCCGCGATCGCGCTTTAAGTGGACAGTTGTCGGCGCCTATGCAATCATTCTGTTATTCTCCACGAACTTTGTATCCGGTCAGCTGATTGGCTTACTGGAAGACGAGTATCCGCAGCCGACCCCGATTGAGCTGGAAGACGCCGATGCGGTGATCGTGCTGGGCGGCATGGTCAATCCCCTCACCGGCCGGGGCGATTGGCCCGAATTCATCGGACCCGTGGATCGCATCTTACTGGGTGAATCGCTTCTGCATCGCGGTATCGCTCCCATATTGCTGATCAGCGGAGGCTCCGGTCTGATAATGCAAACCGGCGATTCAGAAGCTGTGATTCTACACCGCTGGCTGTTGAAAGACCGGGGTTGGCCCGCCGAACGGATTCTGATTGAACCCGACTCGCGCAACACCGCCGAAAACGCAATGGAAAGCATGCGCCTGGCCCGGGAGCGCGGATGGCGGCGGGTAATTCTGGTGACCTCCGCCTTTCACATGCCTCGCAGCGTACTTTGTTTTCGTAAAGTCGCCGATGACATTGTGATTGTGCCTTATCCGGTGGATTATTATCGCCTGCGTGAATTCGCGGGTCCGGAAGCGATAGTGCCGACCAACACCGCGCTTTCAATTACCACCCTGGCGGTAAAAGAAATGATCGGCCTCGCCGCTTACCGGCTGGCCGGGTATATTTAAATGGAGATAAAGTGTGAC
>JAGRMX010000517.1 GCA_020441025.1 Leptospiraceae bacterium | reverse complement strand
GAGTGAAAAATAAATTACAGGTATTTCTCCATAATATAGTTTTCTAATTGTACGTTCCGAATCATCGCGTTGTTATTGCGCAGCACGCTAAAACCGTTGCGCTCATACAATCCCCTGGCCATTTTACTGGCTTCTACGAATAAACGCGGTATGCGCATGGAATGCGCGACATTCTCCGCGTACCTTAATAAGGCCTGACCGATGCCACGTCTTTGATGATCCGGATGAACGTAGTGACAATCGATGTGACCGTCCGGGTCCAGTTCAATAAATCCCAGTGTGTGGGAATTGTGAACGTAGATAAACGGACGCTTTAATTCGCAACGATGATGCCAGTATGCCAGATCGATTTTCAGCGGCGCCCAGGCGTGTAATTGTTCCGGGGTGTAATGATGGCGGCCTGACCGGTGGATGGCGGCAGTGAATAGCTGCGCGATGCTTTCAGAATCTCCCTGATAGTATCGTATCATTTTGATTTGATGGATTTATTCGAATGATATTGCAACGCTTCCGTAATGCAAATTTTTAATATGTCACGCGGTAGTTTGCCCTTTGTGCTGAATATGACGGCCCGGTTCCCCTGAAAGCTTATCGGCGCGGCTTCCGTTCCGGTCGAAAGCATTTGAGCGGTCTTGCGGCGCAGAGCGGAAATCAAGCCGGTTTGACAGTGAACGAAGAGCGCGCAGTCACCGGACTTTTCGTCGGATACACCCAGTCGAATGGGCGTGCCGCTGCCGCTTTCTATGGTCGTGTAAGTCGGTTGGCCCCACTTCAAGCTTTCCGCCAGCTTTCCCACGCGCAGTTGTCGTGCCGTTTGATAAATCAAAGTGCGCACCTGAAGCAGTCTGCGACGTACGGCCGGTGGCCTGGCGTCAAAAACGGCGCGTACTTCTAACTTGATTGCGGGCTCGGAGGAAGGCATGCGCGATTTTTGCCGATCGAGACTTTTATGCCACTCTTTTTGATCGTTAATTTCCGGAGTAATAAACTGGATGGTATGCGGTCCGCTTCAATTCAGTCGGAGGTGCCGAAATTGCATTGACAGGTTCGTTTGAATTTTAACCGTCTAATCGGTGAGAGCTGTTCTGCCCAGAGCGCTGCTGGCATCGGGGTTTGTCGGATGCTGCTTTGTTTTTTATGGATTGCTACAGGATAACCGCGGTTCATTGCGTCGCACCGAAGAGTATTGTGCGCGGGTGGCGGAGTTCTGTGTGCCTGTTTTTGTTTCTCAACTGGAAAAACTGCGACCATTCGTAAACTGCGACCCGACGATTCATATTTATGTTCAGCCACCGGACGGATTAGCCTTTGATTCGTTTGCGGTCGGTCGTTACGCACTCAGTCCCTGTAAGGTTTATATTAGCGACGCAAAGGTCGAACCCGGACGAGCCGCCGTAATACATATATCACACGATCAATTTAAATTCTATAGCAGGCATGCGCGAATGTTGTCCGGAGACTCGCATGCCGAAAATGCTAACCGGGACGAATTCCCTGTCAGGTCCGGAGATTTCCTGTATATTCCCTGACCATGCGCACCTTAAATCACATGATTTTCTGGAACCTGCTGGCACTGAGCGGCCTGCCGGCCGTACTTTTTTCAAGCATAACCGTCGAGAATGTGACGGTCTTTCGTATTATCTACGTATCAACGATACTGGCTCTAAATATTTCGGTGTACTTTTTGTCCCGGAAGAATCGTCCGAAAACATCAAGAACAAAGCGAAGCACAATCGCATTGGTACTGGTCTTTATTGTATGTCTGATTTATGCGCTGTATTTTATGTATGGGCATATTGCGGTGGAATCGTTGGGCGGTTGGGACGCATGGATTATGTGGACCCTGAAGGCTCGTGATTATGCTTTAACTTTTCTCGGCGGTATGCGGTTCGAATGGATTCGAGCCGATTGGGGGCATCCGGGATATCCACCCGCTCTGCCGTTGCAGATTGCGGGATTAGCAGTGTTGGTCGGGGGGTGGAGTCAGTGGATCGTGTATGCCGTTCATCTGGCTTACTGGCTGTGGACCATCGGCATGTTTTTTGATTTGGTACGGAACGCCGAATTTCATCCTGTTTCCGTGTTATTGATAATATGTATGCTGTTGATGGATCGACGTGTCTTTACAGTCGGCGATCAAATAGCCGATTTTCCTCTGTCGGCAATCTTAATGTACGTATGGTATGTTTTCCTTGTGGAGCTGATGCCGGAGTTTGATCGGAGTGAGCGGTTTAACGTCGATAAACCGAGGGTCTTTTTTTTCGGTATGGCATTCTGGGCGGCCCTTTCCATGTTATTGTTTCTCAAAGATGAAGGCCTTATTCTGGCGGGTATACATGCTCTGGGTATCTCAGCGGTCATATGGAAGACCGCTTTGCGATTTCCGCGCAGTTGGTACAGCGTTGGTGCGGTATTGTTCTGTTTTGCTCTTGGCCTGCTATGGCTTTTTAAACATAACTCACCGGAGGTATTTCAATTTAAGGTAGAACCCATGGATATTGTTGTTGCCATGTGCTCTCTGGAAAGGTGGCTGAATGTAATCGTGTTCACGATCTTTTATCTGGACTGGCATTGGTGGATGCCGGTGGTATTACCCGTTCTGAGTCTATTATGGAATAGAAAATACTGGTGGCTCTGGTTGCCTATGGTAATCGGCCATGC
>JAGRMX010000516.1 GCA_020441025.1 Leptospiraceae bacterium | reverse complement strand
TGGAAAGAGTAGTACGAATACACAAAAGTCTGTACGCGGACTTGTTGGATCGAGCGCAATAATACTTATTAGATGTGGACGAAATTTGCGGCTTGATTTGTAGTTCTAATAATCCGACCGAATTATTGAAACATGCAATTATTATCATACTCCATATCAGAAGCAACACCCATGTATGGCGGAGGTCCAGGTCCGGGCATATCTGTACATAAATGTCAGCAAAATGGAGACAGCTGTAATCAGTTGCATCTGGAAATATCCAATCATACCGGTACGCACCTGGATTGCCCCTATCACTTCGATTCGAACGGAAAACGTCTGACGGATTATCCGGATTCCTTCTGGTATTGCGAACCTGCTATGGCCTGCGTTCTATCAAAGAAGCCTGAACCCGGTACATTACTTTCCAAAGAACATGTTGCGGAAGCTATTGAAGCGGCTCTGGAATCGAATACCGAACTGAATCCGGAGGAAGTTCAGGCATTGCTCATAAAAACGGGTTATTGCAATCTACGTTCTTCGGAAGTTTATACAAATCAATCCCCGGGGATACATGCGGACATGTACACATATCTGCGCGACAAATTTCCCGAATTGAAATTTTTTGGATTTGATTTGATTTCCATCAGTAGTTATATGAATCGTGATCATGGGCGAATATCACATAAGGCCTTTCTGGCCAATGAAAATCCCATACTCCCGATTGAAGATATGGACTTGCGCAAACTGAACGCTCCGGCACTGGTTAATATTCTGGTATCTCCTATTTTCATCGATCGAGCGGACGGAGCACCCTGCTCCGTCTGGGCCAATATCCCTTGAACGACAATAGTATACTGGTCACCGGTGCCGCCGGATTTATCGGCTATCATTTGTGCCGACGCCTGGCAGCGGATGGACATGCAATCACAGGGCTGGATAATTTTAATTCGTACTATGATGTGGCCTTGAAGGAAAATCGCCTTCAACAGATTCAGAAAGACTACTCGCACTTTCCCATTTCAAGGATTGATATTGAAGATGAGACCGCGCTATTTGCATTTTTTGAGAAATATCAACCCGTCACTGTTTACCATCTGGCCGGCCAGGCGGGCGTACGTTATTCTCTCGAAAACCCGCGGGCATATGTAGATTCGAATTTGCGCGGCTTTCTGAATATCCTGGAATGTTGCCGTCATTATAAAGTTCGGCACCTGGTCTACGCCTCTTCCAGTTCGGTATACGGTCTGAATACCAGGATGCCGTTTTCAGTGCGAGACAATGTAGATCATCCGGTAAGCCTGTATGGAGCCACCAAAAAAGCCAACGAGTTGATGGCGCATTCCTACAGCCATTTGTACCGAATTCCCACTACGGGTTTGCGCTTTTTTACCGTATACGGACCATGGGGCCGGCCGGATATGGCGTTGTTTTTGTTTACACGCCGGATGCTGGAGGGGAAACCGATCGATGTTTTTAATCATGGAAACATGCAACGCGATTTTACTTATATCGACGATATAGTAGAAGGAATCGTGCGTGTCGGCAATCATCCTGCCGCAGCGGATCCGAATTGGTCCGGAGAGAATCCGGATCCGTCCGCCTCCAGCGCGCCTTATCGGCTTTATAATATCGGTAATCAGAACCCGGTAAACCTGATGGAATTGATACGGGTGCTGGAAGAAGAACTGGGCGTTAAAGCGCAATTGAATCTCCTGCCCATGCAGGATGGGGATGTGCCCGCTACATACGCCGATGTGAGCGCTCTGGAACAGGAAGTGGATTTTTCCCCATCAACATCCATACGGGAGGGAGTGCGCGCGTTTGTGAGCTGGTTTCGGCAGTACTATCATATTTAAAAAAAATTTTATGAACCATTTGCGGAGCGTTATCGTCCAATCAATGCGAAGTGAATCCACAGGAGGATTGAAATGGAATCAAATCATTCCCCGCATATAACCGATAAAAAGGGAGTCGAATCCCGGCTGTATAAAAGCATCAGCATCGCCTTTTATCTGGGAGTTTCATTTGTCAGGCAGGCAATGAAGCCGCCGCGTACTCCGAATAAGAAAGCGAAGGAACCGGTAGCGGCGCATGGCTGAAACTTGATAGTAATCAATCCCCATATCGTATGGTCTGCATTGTGCTTAAAGCATGGACACCATACGCAAAAAGCCGGGACACTTCGTGTGACCCGGCTTTTTTTGTGTATTCGCGCTGTTAAATACGCAAACGCGATTGTAACTCGATATTGTTTTTTTAGTTTTCAGTCTTTCGCAACCCGTCTCATTGCAGGCGAACCCAGGTCTGAGTCCGACCGATTAATGAAATGCCGACAAAACCTCTGACCTGTAGCTTATTGCCTTCGACCGTTAGCTTGCAGCTGTACACGGTACCGTCCTCCGGATCGACTATACTGCCGCCTTCCCAGACATTGCCGCCGGCATGCTTGAATCCCCACATGATGGTCAGGCCTTTTAAGGGCTGGTTAGCCAGTCGGCCGGGACAATCGGCATGGCATTTCCCATCCGGGTTGCTGATGGGCTGGATGATTGTGCCGACCAGCGTTCCATTGCTGGCTTCATAAATTCGAATATGCGAAGTTACCTTGCCTTTGTTTTCTCCCTGATCCCCGATGGTTTGCCATACACCCACCGGTGTGTTGTTCTGCGCCTGTATTACCGTAATGGAGCCCAGCA
>JAGRMX010000515.1 GCA_020441025.1 Leptospiraceae bacterium | reverse complement strand
GCTCGGATTTTTACCGGGCGACCTGGCGCAGAAAGTAGACCCCTATTTGCGCCCGCTGTACGACGCGCTGTATGAGTGTCTGGGCCCGGAAAAGGTGCATGACTTGATGTCCGCCCGACGTATTGAAATCGCGCCGCTGGCGTTTATGCGCGGACGTACTCTTAACGATTCTATTGTAATTCTGGACGAGGCGCAGAACTGTACCGTGGCGCAATTGAAAATGTTTCTAACGCGACTCGGACGGAATTCGCGTATGTGTTTGAGTGGCGATATCACTCAGATCGATTTGTTGCCGGGCAAGTCGGGATTGATTCGTACCGTGAACTTGCTGCGGTCGTTGCGGGGTGTGGGCATAATTGAGTTTCAGAACGAGGACATTGTACGCAATCCCATGGTGGAGGACATTGTGCGCGCGTTTCAAAAAGAGGCCGGCGAGCCGATGGGAGCGGACGAGGATGCGCCCGGAGAGGATTTCGCGTAGATCATCGTAACCGGAATCAAAATCCGAATCGATCGCGAGCAGTTAAAGTATAGCATTGTTTATCAGCTAAATCTACTTCATATTATTGAATGTCGTATTTCGGATGAATGAATCAATAGTTCAGCAACATGGAAGCCATTAACAAAATCTTCGCCGATATGGTCGGACGCATTTCGGTGTTTTTTACCCGGGCTAGGACGCCCGAAGCCGTGCGCCGTATTCAGTGGTTTCTGCTGGGCTTCACTATCGTGCTGGTTACTTTCGCGCTATCCTATCCGAATCTGGTACAACCCAAATTGAATCTGGATACGGCCGACAGCCCCTGGCAGGTGGGCAGCATCGCGCCGGAAAATATCATCGCTCTGTCCGATGTGGAGTTCCTGCGTGAGGAGCAATTTCAACAGGCGCGTAAGCAGGCCATGCAGCGCGCTCCTCTGCATTTCAATCGAGATATCAGTACGCTCAGCCGTTCCGAGGATCCGGAAGAAAGCACCATCAGTCGCATGGTGCTGAATGATCTGGAGAATTATCAGAAATGCATCCAGACCGGGGCGCTGGGCGCTCAATTATACGCCTGTATTCGCAACAACATTCGCCGTTGGTCCGGCCTCAGCAATAATGAATTGAATACAATCCTGGCTAAAAGACCGAGAGAACTGGAGCCCATTTTACGTGAACTGCTGACTTCCTTTTTGCAGACGTATGTCATTTTAAAAGATCGCGAAACAAATCCGCTATATACCGAGTTCGAAGGCTCGGATGTGTATGTGCATGATCTCAATCGTCCGGGCTCGGCGCCCACCCGTATCGAAGCCGATCGTGTAATCAATCGGGAAGATCTGTACCGATCGTACCGGGTCAGCACCGAAATGAAAAACATCCTGGCCGAGAAAGGTTATGGGCCGGTTTTCAGCAACGCCCTGTTAAAGGCCATCGTGCAATACTTGATTCAATTCGACGGTGCGCGTTTCGATCCGGAAGCCACGGTGAAAGAACGCGAAGCGGCCGCGGCCAACAATGTTAAGCCGGGGGACTTTACTTTTAAGATCCGACGTAAGGATGTAATCGTTAAAAAGGGCGATGTTATTACCGATGAAATCTATCGCGTATTGAAATTGCATCAGGAAAATCGCTTCTGGGAGACGTTTTCACGGGTTGTTTCCATTTTCGTGCAGCAGATCATTCTGACGGCTTTGATATTGTACTTTGCCATGCGTTTTGCTCCGCGTCAGATTCAAAACATAACTTCCAACTTAATCGTTTTTATCACCATCTGGTTATTCGCCCTGTTATTGATTCTCATGGAAACTACCTGGGCCGGTAATTTAATTGAGAACGAACAATGGCAGTTCTTCGGTAGCTGGATTCCGGTGGGAGCTTTCGTCGTGCTGTTCGCTTTGATTTTCGGTGAAGTATTCACCATGCCGCTGGCCTTTTACCTTTCCTTTCTGGTTTTTATTTCCAGTAAGTATGACGGTGTTTCATTGTTGATCAGCATTACCTGGGCCTTTACCGGTACGATCCTGGGCGCGCGCATTAAGAAGCGGGTGCATTTTATAACGGTGGGAATCTTCCTGGCTCTGCTGGGCTTCGCGCTGGTGACCGCCGGTTATCTGTACAGCAATCGGCCCATTCTTTCGGATTTCAGTTCGGATACGATTTTTTCACCGCATTACAGCGAAGCGGTACGCATCGCCATGTTGAGCGGTCTGGCCACCCTGACCATCATCGTAATTTTGCCGGCCTACGAGACTCTGTTCAATTCGCCCACGCGTTTCAAGCTGACCGAACTGGCCGATCCGTCCCATCCGCTTTTGCAGGAAATGTTTCAAAAGGCGCCTTCCACCTGGACCCATACGTTGATGGTGGCGGCCATGACCGAAAAAGCCTGCGAGCGATTGGGCCTGAACACCCTGCTGGCGCGCACCGGCATTTATTTTCACGACATCGGTAAAATGAAAAAACCTCTGTACTTTGTTGAAAACCAGGTGCCGGGAGAGAATCGACATGACAAACTAAGCAGTTCGATGTCAGCATTAATTATCCGTTCACACGTAAAGGATGGAATCGAGCTGGCACGGAAACATAAATTACCAGAAGTTATTGTAGATATGATTCCTCAACATCACGGAACATCTGTAATAGAATATTTTTATGAAAAAGCTTGTAAAGAGGCGGAAGAGCTTGAAGAAGAGATTGAAG
>JAGRMX010000514.1 GCA_020441025.1 Leptospiraceae bacterium | reverse complement strand
GACCCCATCAATTTCCTCCAGCCAGGGCACAATCACGCTGCCGGTATCTTTTAAGCGTTGCAAGGCCGCCAGGCGATCGCCGATATGGGGGACGGTGGCCAGCACGTCCGGATTGAGCGTGATCAGGATTCCGGGATTCGTGCGCATCACACGATCGTATTGCGGTTCGCCGGAAGAGCAGAACCAGGCGCGGCTGCGTACCACAAAATTTAAATCCAAATAATGTTCGTGGCCGGGGCGCCAGCGATATACCACCGGCAAGTCGGCTACATCGCGATTGGGCAGGGCCTGCTCATCGATGATTTTTACTCCGGGACCGGCCGCAACGCCGGAGTAACCCAATCCCATGCCCCGCAGGCAACGAGCATGTGTAATGCTATTCGTAATCCAGAAATCATCCGGCTGCAGGCAGGCCTCGAATTGGTGGAAACGTCGGCCCGCCGCTCCCCAGGGATGATTCTGCGAAAAAAGTACATTGAAGGTGCCCGCTTCCTCGACTGACAGAAAGACGCCGCGTTCATCCGCAATGTAACCCCGTGACGGCGGTTGTGGAATGAAAAATAGCAGCACGAATACCGCGAGAATCGCATACCGGGTATAAGTTTTAATACCCTCCAAACTTACGGAACTCAACCTGTGGATTTTGCGCAGAGGCGCAATCAATGTCTGGAAAATGCCATCACCATGATGATAGAACACACGCTGCACCGTCAGGGCAAACAGCATGATTTCAGGCAGCAGGAATCGCACCGCCATAAAATCGCCACCCACCCGGATGATGTATACGGTCAACAGTCCGGCAATGCCCAGTTCACGCAGTATGCTGGTTGCCAATCGGGATCGAATAAGACGACGGAAGGGAAACAATAGCACCAGGAGCATAAGACCCAGAGCCGCCACACCCAGAGCAGGCGCCCATGCCAGCGTCGCGTACAGATACTTCCAGCCCTGAATATAGTACGTTGAGAGTCCTGCTTTGGCGTAGTATGTATTCGGAAAAACATCGCCATAGTATAGAAATCGGAACAGATGATAGCTGCCGGCAAACAACATAATGCCGAAGCCCCAATGTACGCATTTAACTATACCGCGCCAGTAGTATGGAATGCCGTAGCGTCCGTACGGATCGGGGCGACTGAAACAATCATATAAAAAAAATAGAGAATAGTAGGGCAACATCAGACCCAGCTCAGGGCGACACAGATACATCAACGAAAGCAGACTGCTGTAGTAAATCGGTCGGTGTTTCAGACTATAGCGATCAAGCGCATTTACGAACAATGCCAGTAACAAAAACACCAGCGAGTACTCCATGCCGGCGGTGGCGAAATCATTAAATGCGGGAATAGAGCACAGAATCAGCACTGCCGCCGGAAAGACGCGTTTGCCGTCCGGACCCGGTCGTAATGCCACGTAGAATACGGCTGAAAGTGAGAAAACCAATCCGGCCAGAATGGCACCGGGATGCAAATCCAATCCCAATCCTTTTAACGCGATGAGTACCATGACCCACAGCGGATGGGTAGAGGCCTCCACCCGCGTACCGGGATTGAAAGTCAGTCCATGACCGGCATATAGATTCTCGACCACGCGAAATGTGATGTACGCGTCTTCTGTAACCCAGACTCTGCTTATGATGGCCAGGGCAGCCAGGATCAGAACGATGGTGGTAAAATGCCGATTCAAATGCTTCTGCATGCGATTTCGAAAAAAATCTCAGGGATGGTCCGATGTAAATGAATAAATTCCCGCCCGGTGGTCGATGAGCGGCGGGTGCGTGGCACTGTCGGTCAGGCCGGGTAAGCAGCGGCGGTCTCGCATTTAGAACTCATCTCAAAACTATGACTTCTTCCAGAAAACTGAGGGCGATTTGATAAAAAAGACTTGCAAAACTTTTTAAATGGAATTAAATTTTATTGCCGTTGAGTTTTTTTACGAAACGGTCGACCTTGAATACTGTCCAATGGACGGAAGGATTGAACAGGGGACGAACCTGGTTTCGACTGCTGTGACATCGAATTCAGGATTGCATGCAGAGTTGAGGAACTCTTAAAAACCTCACCCAATAACTGCCAACAACGAAATGGCACTGGCTGCATAATTTAGCAACCAGCGCTCTCCCGGACTTCTCCTTCGGGGTCCGATGAGAGTGTCATAACACGGAGGATGAGTCGATCGGGTGCGGACTGCCGTTCGACAAACTTTTACAGCTCGCAGGGCGATGGCCAGTCGGTCGGCGGATCGGTCAGCGTTCCTTTAATGACAGCCGACTAAGCATGTAGTGGTTCTGGTTTCGCACCGTAGGACGCGGGTTCGACTCCCGCCGTCTCCACATTCAATTCAGCGCCCCATCCTCAACCTGTTTGCCAGGTCCGGAAGGTGGCTTCCAATCCGCTGCGAAAGTCCGGATAACGCGGACTCCAGCCCAGCGATTTGATTTTCCGATTGCTGCTGCGGGCCGAGCGCGTGCCCGCTTTAATCGGATCGCGGCCTTTAATCAAATTTGCCAGAAACACCGGCACGTGACCGATGCGCTTTTTTCCCAGGTGGTGGCCCATGGTCTGAAAGAAATCCCGCATGGAAACCGGCGTATCATCGACCACGTGATAGATTTCGCCCGGTCGCCCTTTTTCGAGCAGCACAAGCAGCGCCTCCACCAGATCATCCACATGCACCACATCCCA
>JAGRMX010000513.1 GCA_020441025.1 Leptospiraceae bacterium | reverse complement strand
CTGCGTGCTGTGCATGTTCGTACTTTTCGTAGGCTTACTGAATGCCGGTAAGATCATTTTCGGCATAGCGCTACTCCTGTTGCTTATATCACTGGGCTTATGCGCCTACGAGATACGTATATCGGGCCGGGCACTGAGCCTTTCTTTAAAAGATTTTCTGGAACGCCCGAGGGATTCGTATGGGCCAAATATGAAAAAAACCTCAAAGCGAAGAACAAGACACAAAAAAGGCGAGCGGTAACGCAATAATCAATCCGCAAAATGTTCTGATAGCTGTGCGCGATGCCTGTTCGGGAATCGGCAATAATCCGGTCGAAAGGTATTCGTTCCGTATTATGATGAATGCCTGGTACCAACCAAAAGCTACGCACCGAATAAAGCGTTCATCTGACCGGCCAGATCGAAATCTTTAGACGTAATACCGTCCGCGTCGTGCGTATTCAGAGACACTTCCACTCGATTGTATACGTTGAACCATTCGGGATGATGATCCATCTTTTCCGCACAGAGTGCCGCGGAACTCATAAAGCCGAACGCCCGGGTAAAATCCTTAAATTTGAATTCCCGATATAGCTTGCCCGCGCGTAACTCCCAACCGGGTATTTCTTTCAGTTTATTCTGAATTTCCGTTTCCGTCATTGCTGTTGCCATTGCCCCAGCATAACAATCGCATTCCGTAAAGTCAAGCGGTGGGATCGATTACGTAGCGCACCGGATTGCCGTTGCGCTCGTCCAGATTATGCAGACACTCGTTGACCTCTTCTAACGAATGAGTGGATGTTATGGAGCGACTTAAATCCAGTTTGCCGTCGGCGATCAACTCCACCAGTTCCGGCAACGCGCGGCTGTCGCAACCGTACGAGCCGCTTATGCGCAATTGTTTGAAGATCATCAAGGCCGGAATGGCAATATCCATCTTGCCGCTACTGATTCCGACCATCACCGCACGACCGCCAGGAGTCAGCGCTCGCAACGAATCGGTAATGTTTTTATAGTATCCCGAAAAATCACAGATCAGATCCACATCGCCCAGTTTTTTCAGCTCTTTGCCCACGCTGCGTACCGAGCGTGCGTCCACAACCGCATCCGCGCCGAAATCCCTGGCATTCTGCAGGGCGCCTTCATCCACATCAAAGGCGGTCACATGCGCCGCACCCAGAGCGCGAGCCAGCAAAATGGCATGAATGCCAAGGCCGCCGCAACCGAATATGGCCACTCGTTCGCCGGTTTGCATATTGCCGGCGAACTTGAGCGCATGGTACGGCGTAGAAACACAATCGGCCAGAATGGCGCCGTGCTCAAAGGGAATCGATTCGGGCAGCGGCACCAACAGTCGCGCCGGTGCGATGACCTGCTCCGCGTAACTGCCGTCACAATCAAAACCCAGCACACCCACCTGCGGGCATAAATTAAACCGACCGCTCAGACAGTGCTTGCACTTGCCGCAACTGGTCCCGGCGGCAATGATTACCCGATCTCCGGCTTTAAAATTAGATACGTCCGGTCCCACGGCATCGACAATACCGGCCGATTCATGTCCCGGAATGCGCGGGTAATGAGTGGCCCGCATGGTCCGATGCAAAACCAGATGCACGTCCGAACCGCACACACCGCAACTGCACACCTGCACGCGGACTTCACCGGGACCGGGTTCGGGCGTAGCTACGTCCAGTATTTCCAGTTCGCGTTTTTCTTCATGCAATACGGCTGCTTTCATGGGTCCTCCTACGCGCGCGGTTACAGAGGAGACACTATACGCGTGCGCCGCTGCGCACAACCAGAAAGAGACCGATCATAATCAGCACTATCCCCAGCACTCGTTCCCAGCCCATGCGTTCGCCGGCATAAAAACCGTACAGGATAACCATTATATAACCCAGCGAAACCATGGGCCGCGCCAGAGTCAAATCGGCGCGTGATAACACGCCCAACCAGACTACATAGCTGATACCATAAGATACGATGGCCGCCAGCATAGGCCAGGAAAGAATCGCTCCCCAGAAGTAACGCGCTATATCGACCACACCGATCAATCCGGGAAAAGGACCGGCATCGCGCATGGCGATTTTCATGAATATCTGTCCGGCGGCTCCCAGACATACCGAGATGGCAATCGCTACCCAGATCATGGTCGCGACTCCAACGTATCGGCCGCCGGCATATCGTTCAAAGATTGCTCCAGAAAGGCGCTCAGAGTCTGCCAGGCCATGAGGGCCATGGCTTCCGCCTCCTGACCTTCGGCCGTCTGGAGTTCACGTACATCCTGATAATCCCAACCGGCCACTTCCTCACCGGTATGTGCCTGCACCAATCGTACTTCAATATAAAAGCCCAGGCGCACGTTGCCCACGTGATAGCGACCGGGTGTTTGAATAAACGTCTGGGGCGGCATCCAGGCCAGGATGTTGCGCAGAAATTTAACTTCTAAAATGTAATCCGCATGCGCTGATGCTGCGTCGCTCGCATCGTTTGCGGCGGTGTCCGTCTCACCGGACGCGGCCTGTGAATCGCTCTCGGTCGTTCCGTCTTCCATCGGCGAGCGCGCCACGCGGTATCCGCGTCGAAATAGAATCTCACGCAATGTGGGTTCAATCAATTGAGCCAGACTGCCCGTGCTGTTATCCACGCGACCCGCAAAGAACCGAGAAATGGTACTGGCCCGGGCCCAATCGGAACGATGCGCGTC
>JAGRMX010000512.1 GCA_020441025.1 Leptospiraceae bacterium | reverse complement strand
CAGGAACAACGCGCCCGACACGAAAATAATGCCCAGACCTACTTCCCAGCCCTGACCGTATCCGGCCGCTGCCGCGGCGGGTATTACCGTCAGCACCAGAAAGAAATTAGCACCCATGCCGGGAGCCAGCGCCACCGGAAAGCGCGCATACACGCCCATCATCAGGGTGGCGATGGCGGCGGCGATGCAGGTAGCGGTCATAATGGCGCCGAAGTCCATGCCCATATCCTGACCGAACATGGCGCCGCTCAAAACGGTGGGCTGTACAAAGATAATGTACGCCATGGTTAAGAAAGTGGTAATGCCGGCCAACGCCTCGGTGCGCAGGCTGCTGCCTTCGCGCGTAAAATGAAAGTAGCCGTCCAGGCGCGTGTACAGGGATGACGGGGCTTGTTGATTGGTGCTCATTCTGTTGTCGCAGCTTACCGGTAGAACGCGATTAAAAGCGCGGACTGAAAGCCGGCGTTAACCCGGACCGGCCACGGCGCGTTGAATGGCCTGTTCGAGGGTATTCCAGGAGAGGGTGGCGCATTTTACCCGAATGGGATATTTTTGCACTCCCTTCAGCGCTTCCAGATCTTCCAGTTCTTCCGGAAACTCCACTTCTTCGCCGGTTACCAATTTTTTGAAGTCTTTTATGAGCTGCGTGACTTCATCGAGGTGTTTTCCTTCCACCGCGTCGGCCATCAACGAGCCCGAGGCCATGGATATACTGCAACCGCGTCCGTTCACGCGAATATCCCGCAGGATTCCGTCTTCCAGCAGAACTTCCAGTTCCACCTCGTCGCCGCAACTGCGATTCACGCCTTCTTCTACAACCGTGGGATGTTCCAGCTTACCGCGATGGGAAGGTTTGCGTGAATGTTCCAGAATGATTTCTTTGTACAGCTCTTCGCTCAGAGACATATTCAGCCGACCACCGCACTGCCAAAAATATCTCTCACCTTACGCAGGCCGCGCACCAACGCGTCAACATCTTCCGGTCCGTTATATAGATAGAAGCTGGCCCGGGCGGTTCCGGAAATATCACATTTGCGCATAAACGGTTCGCAGCAATGGTGTCCCGCGCGGATGGCAATGCCTTCTTCGTCCAGAATGGTGCCCACGTCATGGGGATGCACTCCATCCACGTTAAAAGAAATGACCGCGCCGCGTTCGCTGAGTTCGCGGGTACCGTACAGTATGATGCCGGGGATTCGCTCCAGTTCCTCCAGAGCGTAACGCAACAATTCCATTTCATGGGCGTGGATATTATCCAGTCCCACTTTTTCCAGATAATCAAGCGCTATGGTGTAGGCCACCACGCCGGCGATGTTGGGCGTGCCCGCTTCGAATTTATTGGGCAGCGGCGCGGGTTTGAACGAATCCTTCTGCACCGAGAGAATCATATCGCCGCCGCCCATGAACGGCGGCATTTCTTCCAGCAGTTGTTTTTTTCCGTACAGAACGCCCACGCCGGTAGGGCCCAGCATCTTGTGGGCCGAGATGGCGTAAAAGTCGCAATCGATGTCGCGCACATCCACGCGCAGATGCGACGCTCCCTGGGCGCCGTCGACTAAAAAGAGAGCGCCTACCGATCGCGCTCGGGCCGCCAGCAGTTTTAAATTGTGAATGGTGCCGGTTACGTTGCTCATATGCGCAACGGCAATGATGCGTGTCTTTGCGTTGATGACTTCGTCCAGACGATTGTAATCGAAACGCGCGTCATCGGTCAGCGGAATGTGCCGTAGCTTTGCGCCTTTGCGCTCGGCCAGCATCATCCAGGGCACCAGGTTGGAATGATGTTCCATTTCAGATACCAGGATTTCGTCGCCGGCTTCCAGGTTGGCGTTGCCCCAGCTGTAAGCCACCAGGTTGATGCTCTCGGTGGCGTTTCGGGTAAAAATGCAACATTCGGGCGCTTCGGCGTTTATGAAGCGCGCCATCCGGTTGCGGGTATGTTCGAATAGATCGGTGGCTTCGTAACTGAGTCGATACGCGCCGCGATGAATGTTGGCGTTGCGACAGCGATAGTAATCCGAAAAGACGTCAATCACCCGTTGCGGTTTTTGCGAACTGGCCGCACTATCCAGAAACACCAACGGCTTTCCGTTCATGGTGGTTTGCAGAATGGGAAAGTCTTTGCGGATTTCGCGATAGTTCAGGGCGGCCATGATGGTATCCTAATCGATTTTGATTTCTATATCCTCGCCACTGACGCGGACTTCAAATACTTCAATGGGTTCGGTGGCGGGCATGCGCTCCACGGCGCCGGTACGAATATTGAACAACGCTCCGTGCCTGGGACAGGAAACGGTTTCGCCCTGTATTTCTCCGCCGTCCAGGGAACCGTCATCGTGGGTGCAGGTGTTTTCAAATGCAAAGAGTTCGTCGCCGATGCGAGTCAGCGCAATACGGCCGTGACGCGTATTGACGCAGGTCATCCGGTTTTCGGAAACATCGGATGTCTTTGCCACTTTTATGAAGCTCATAACGCCAACTTGTCCTTCATTTCCTGTAAGAAGATTTCGATTTGCCCCGCATCCAGCGGAATTTCTTCAATGACGCCGGTCAGAAAGCCTTCAATCAATAAAGTGCGGGCTTGCTCTTCGGTCAGGCCGCGCGCCATCAGAAAAAACAGGGCATCCTTATCCAGTTCGCCCACGGTGGCCCCGTGTTCGCAACTCACATCTTCCGCACGGATCACC
>JAGRMX010000511.1 GCA_020441025.1 Leptospiraceae bacterium | reverse complement strand
GGTGCTGACCATGCACAAGGACCGGGATTATTTTCAGAAAGCCATGAATGCCGGTGTGGATGGTTACATTCTGAAAGACGACGCATTTGATGATTTAATGGGCGCGATTTCGAGTATTCGCTTCGGTGAAAAGGCATACTCGGCCGATCTCCAGGATCGTCTGGATGAATCCGCACCGGAAAGTCCGGAAGACCCGTCCCTGGATATTCTAACCCGTCGGGAAGCGCAGATTCTGCGTATGATCGCATCCGGAAAAATGAATCGTGATATCGGCGAGGTGCTGGGTATCAGCGTGCGTACAGTCGAGTTTCACCGCGCGAATTTAATGGAAAAACTGCGTTTTCGGAACGCTACGGAATTGGTACGCTTCGCCGTATCCCGTGGGATTGTATAAAGGAATCCTCTTGACGGAATCTGAAAGAAGACGCATCTTATAGAAGCAGGAGTCCGCTATGAATTCACAGGCAACTTCAAAAGAAATGGAACAAAACCGAGAACTGCATATCCAGCCTGACGCTCTGGCGCGAGTTGTAGATGAGGTCCGGGCCGACGCGCAGGCAGGCGCGGTCGATTACCTGAAAGACAGTATCGTACCCGAAGGCGGAGAATAATCTCTTCGTCCGTTCGTAGCACTGCTACGCCATGAGCCGCCTCATCGGTCAGGAAACCGAATACGCCATTCGATTTTCGCCCGAGGAGGGCGGTCTGCATCCCGGCAATACCGTTCTCTTTCAGGCTCTGCGCTCGGGAATTCGCCGTCAGGTCAGAGTTCGCGAAAGCACATCGCGACTGTTTCAAGAAAAATTCTTTATTGAGAATGGGGGCAGTTTCTACTATGAACACCAGCCCTTCGCGCCCGATGGCGGACTGATTGAGTGCGGCACTCCCGAGTGTCTGAGTCCCGGTGAGATTCTGCTCTATCAGCGCGCCCAGGAAGAGCTATTGCGGCGTGCTCTGCCGACCGCCCGGGATTATCTACGCAATCGCGGGCATGCCGGCCAACTGGGATTGATCAAAAATTGTCGCGATGCGGCCGGTCATATTTACGGCGCGCAGGAAAACTATGAAGCGCCGATCGCCACGGGCTTGCGACTGTGGCTGTATCGTTGCATTCTCCCGCCGGTCTTGATTCCGGCCGTGTGCATGTATCTGGTCTTCCGGGTGTATATGCTGGCATTGATTGTGCTGGTACTGTCGGCTATGCTCCTGTTTTATTTCGTTTACGCGGCACTGCGCCTGCCCCTGACGCTGATTGAATTTGTACTGCCCAACAATAGATTTAAAAAACTGGGTCGCACATTGATGGGGTTTCGCAGACGCATTGAGTTGCATCTGGAAAAAATCGCGGTGAGCGGCTGGGTGGCGCGGCTGGAGTACGCCATTCTTCTGCCGGTGTGGAATCTCTTTTTCTTTCCGTTTACCATGCTGGTGCGCACGCTGGCCTTTCACAAACAACGCCGCAACTTACACGCTTTTTTTATCACCCGACCGATCATCAGCGGGGCCGGAACTCTCATTCAAAATCCCAAAAACGGCAGCGAACATTTTTATCTGTCCGAAAAAGCTACGGCCACGCGCCGCATGATTCGCTGGCATCTGGGTGCTTCGGATCGAACCATTTTTGATTCGGGCAATATGTACAAAAGTATGCTGTCGGCCGTGGGCGACCTGTTCACGCTGCGATCTACGGAATTAAAGCGCCAGTTTCGAATCCATCAGCGCTTACAAATCGGTTTGTCCGATTCGAATCGATTGGATTTCGCCGAGTATTTGAAAGTAGGAATTACCTGTCTGCTGCTGGAGATGTGTGATGCGGACTGTCTGGATGACGCTCCGCGCATTCTACGCCCCATTCGCAGTTTGCGAAGAATTAACGCCGATGCCGCTCTGAAAGAAAAGGTGCCCGTTATTCTGTATGCGGAAGACGGGAAGCGTAAACGAGATCGTCTATCCGCGCTGGAAATTCAAAGGTGGTATTGCGGGCGCGCGCAGCGTTTTGTAGCGACGGAAGCTACCGTCGATTTGGAGTTGCGTGAGATAGCGCGCTTATGGAGTGAAACTCTGGATTTGCTGGAGCGCGACCCGGGTTTGTTGATCGGGCGATTGGATTGGGTCAGCAAGCGTTATCTCATAGAAGCCGCCGGTGAGGGGACCGATTTTGCGGTACGTAAAAAAATCGATCTGGCGTACCATGAGCTGGAAGGTGGTTATGCCGATATGTTGTTGCGCGAGAAGATAGCGCCCCATCTGGTACATGCGGATGAAGTAGAGCAGGCCATTAAGAAACCGTCGTCTTCACAGCGCGCGCGGTTACGTTCGCGTTATATTCGCAGCATTCCTTTCGAGGGTGAGCGGATTTCCGTCTCCTGGAACGCGGTGCGCACCGGTCGCTGGCCCGCTACAAAGGTTATCGATCTGGATGAGTATCGCTCCGGGCGTCCTGACGACGCATAGCATTCACGGTACTGTGCGCCATCCGAATAGGGTCACACAGTCGATAGCGCGTGGCGGCGGCCAGCACCACCGATTCGGCGCCGGTAAAATCGCATAGATGTCCGGGAGAAACATACACGGGTTTTACGGCGTCGCGGGTGCGTAACACGGTTCCAATTTGTTCTTTGCCGTCGTATAGTTTTGTTTTCGATCCTCTCGGATTGGCCGGATCGCGGTGCGTTCCGCACAATCGCGTCTTGGC
>JAGRMX010000510.1 GCA_020441025.1 Leptospiraceae bacterium | reverse complement strand
AAAGCGCGCACCGGTTCGCCCTGCGCATCGAGGACGCTCACATAAGCACGCACTTGCTGGGCGGGTAACAATGGGCGCGCGTCGATTTGCGAAATACGCACCGAATCCGCCTGGGCGGGCTGCGCTCCGAACACGAGTACACCGACCAACAAAAGTTTGCTTGCAATCGCGTTGCTCCGGTATTTGGTTAGAGTCGGTCGGCGCACGCGTCGTACCGCGTGAATGAGCCGGTTAATTTTGAAATTCATGATAGTGCTCCTGTTTAAGAATTATCCGTATTAATTTCATGTTTTAGAAATATGAATTGACCGGACATTTGAATCGAATCGGGCCGAATCGCGTTTATCGAAAGCGATACAACAACCGGGCCGTGCCGATTTTAATGACGTCCTCAAATTTTAAAATATGCGCCCGCACCGGTTCATCGTTGGCATACACCGCTTTGCCGTTGCGCGGTCGTAACACCAACTCGTCATCCATGAAGCGCACCTCGGCATGGTCCGCGCCTACCCGATCATAGTCCCGCAGCACAATGTCACTTTTGCCGGAAAGACCGATCAGTACACTGCGTTGATTTAATAGAAACGTCTGTCCTTTGTGTTTGCCGTTCAGCAATACCAGGCTGCCGTAACTCAAGCGCCATTCGACAAAGCCGTAGCATAAACCGATGCAACCACCCAGCAGGAGCAGACCCACCAGACGGGCCAGCGCTATGATCGGTAGCAGCAGGCGTAGGTACTCCAGCAAGAAGCCACCCGCCAGTCCACCCAGCAGACCGCCCAGCATTCCCATGCGCATGCGACTCAAGGAACGCGTACGTACTCCGTCGATCATCCCGATGAACACACCGAGGCAGGCCCAGCCCACCGCACGAGCGATGGGTAAGCCGACCGTGTCGAATGCTATGATGGAATGAATGAAGTACTCGCCCAGAAACAGTAACAGAAACTGGGCTAATAAAAACCCGAGCAGACCGCCCGCGCAACCGATCAAAGCACCGCCGAGCATGCCCATTGTCATTCGACGCCGACTGTAGAGCACAATGCCGTCACTGCCGCCATTGATAGCGCCCATGATCAGGCCAAACATACCGCCCAGCACGACGCTAAACGTGAAGTAGGTCGGGAAGTGGCGCTGAAAATATAAAGTCGCCTCGGCCACCGGCCAGGCTGCCAACCCGGCCAGCATTCCAATCAGTATAAAAAACAATCTGCGTTTAGCGGCGCTCATGGGGTGTACCTCCCGTGGTTTTTTTTATCCGATAAAAGTTAAACAGGGAAGGCCTTGCGGGTAACTTCTGACCGCGAATGTAGTTGCGCAGCACATCCCGTATATAGCCGGCGTCGGTTTGCCGGCCGAGTTTCTTTTCCAGTTTGCCGATCAACTGATTCAAATTCGCATAGCGCTTCTGAGGCATGCGATGCATGGCCCGGCGGATGACGCGGCGGATAAAACCGGAAATTTCAGGATTGATTTTCTGGGGCGGACGATACCGTCCCATGGTAATCAACGTAATCGTTTCCGGCGTGATGTTACCGGGAAAGGGACAGCGACCGGTGACCATGCGATACAGTACCACGCCCAGCGAGTATATGTCCGAACGACAATCGACGCGACTGGAGTTCTCCAGCTGTTCGGGAGACATGTAGGCCGGCGTTCCGAGCGTCATGTTGCGGGTCAGCCCTTCCAGTCGACTGTCATCGGCCCGGGCGATGCCGAAGTCGGTCAGCTTGACTTCGCCGCGCCTGGAAATCAGAATGTTTTCGGGTTTTATATCCCGATGAATGACACCGCGATCGTGGGCGTACTTCAACGCTTTGCATATCTCATAGAAAATCAGCAGCGCCACGTCGTTGCGCAGATAACGATGTTTATCGATCAGATCCGCAAGGGAAATGCCGTCGATGTATTCCATGGCTATGTAATAGAAGGGGCCTTCTTTAAAATGATCGTACACCTGCACAATGTGATCATGCCGGAAGTCCATCATCAAGCGCGCTTCACGTAAAAAGCGCCGATCAATGGTGCGATTACCGGTGACATTCAATCGCTTTAGAATGATGTCGCGTTTCAGAGTAGGGTGTCGGGCCTTATAGATTTTACCCATGCCTCCCTGGGCGATCAATCGATGGATGGTGTATTTGCCCACTCGGGCCGTCGCTGCATTCATGTTTAACTCCCCGGCCTTCGGCCTTATGTTTAGTTTGCACTGGTTATTTTTTAGTATCTGATCATCATCATCATCATCATCATCATCATCGCGTTGGAGGTTGCGGCTCGCAACGGGTCAGTGGAACGGTGCTACGCATTCGCGGTTCCCGCTTATCGCTTTCTCCGATGAATTGTCGCATTGTTTCAGCAGCCCGGGCCGCAGCCGCGCGCAATTCCCGATCCGATAATGCCGGAATTTCGATTACATCTCGTTCCAGTTGGGCGGGGCGATCGCAGGGGACGCGGGCGACTACAAATCGTTCCGGGTTATGAATTTGAACATAGCGACCCCGGGCGCGGCGTTGGTACAACCTTCGAATGGGGCGATGACCGCCGAAATGCAGCGCTCTGGAATGTTCATCCGGAGGTAGATACGCGCGTAGCATGCCGGAAACCGCATTCGAATCGGCCTGTCCATCGGCGGTCCAGGTCAATCCCTCGACCACATCCGGGCGCTCGCGATAATTCAAAACGGCGTCGCGTTCAAATGCGCG
>JAGRMX010000050.1 GCA_020441025.1 Leptospiraceae bacterium | reverse complement strand
ACACGGGCACACCCGAAGGGGACGCCCACAATCGGCGGGTGGACATTGTCATTCTGACATACAAACAGACCGCCCGTGAAAGTAATGAATCGGGTTATCGTCTGCCCGAAACACGTTTGCCGGGCGCCGAAACCACCATACCCGATTATTAATATTTCTTTCAGCGTATTTTGAATTCGATTAAGTTGGAACACCGGGCCTTTGTTCACGCGTATTCAACAATTGTTGTATTCAAAGCGATTGGATCGCCAATCGCATGCGACATAAGCCCCAAACGGCCTTCTTAATCGCGTTTTTTCTTCTATTTTATACTGTATTTACTGTGCATTGGGCCGATCTGAGCTTGCGCTATCGTCCGCAATTGTCTATACTCAAAGCGAACGCATGGAGCCGCATTCAGGTCGATTTGATCATCGCCCCGGATTCGGCGCCGATCGTGTGTGGTGATGATGATGGCAGAAGAAGCGCTCAATTATGATGATGCAGGCGATGCGGTCCAGGATGAAGCCGTTCACGCTCGCAATGGTCGCCGGATCATCCTGCTGATTTTAATGTATGTTCTGCTCGCGGTGGCGGGACTGGGCCTGATCTTTGGCATTGTCTACTATGTGGCCCGGACGGCGGCCTCGGAACAATATAGAGAAGTGGAATCGATTGCCGTGGTTAAGCCGCCGCCGCCCACCGAGAATTTTAATTTTACGGAGGAGTTTCGGGTCAACACCGCCGACACGGGCGAACCGCATTTTATTAAGCTGAAACTCAGTCTGGGCTTTGAACCGGGCAACGCGGCGCTTTCGGCTGAAATGGCCCAACGCACTCCGCAAATTCGAAACATCATCAATCTGATTCTAATGGGAAAAACTAAAGCCGAGCTCTCCTCGATCAGTGATCGTTTGCAATTGCAGGAAGAAATCAAAGCCTCGGTAAACCACATCCTCTCGGAGGGCCAGGTGTCCGAGGTGTACTTTCAGGAATTCATTGTGAATTGATTTCAAATACACGCCTACGTTCTCGCAACTTATGCGATTTAACCGATTGGAACCACATTTTCGTTACGTGCGATCCATATGATATATACGAATAATGGAATTCACGCAGTAGATTCCGTATTTTCGATTCGGGCATTATTTCCCGATGTTAGCATAGCATGCTACTGTGACAGTCTGTGCTTGACTTTTCGGGCATTTCGGTGTATTGCCCGATCGATTTGATCCGGCTGCGCCTTCCGATAGCTACTTTCTGACTGCTTCTTTCTGTTAGCTTTTTGGGCCGGGCATTAGTCGACCGCAGCTCACCGGTCCGGCGAATGCCTTTCAAATCACCCTCCTCCAAAAACCACCCACGGGGGCGGGCGACGTGTGTCCGCCGGCTGCACGTGAATTTCGCTACCGATCGCGGAGTAAAAAATTTCCTGTAAAAAAAAGAAAAAACAACGATAATAACACCAGGGATCAATCGCGAAGAAAACAGATCCCGTAATCGTTGAGGAACAGAAATGGCAGACGAAGAAGAATATGAAGATGACGACGCGGGGGGCGGGGAAGCGTTTGAACCCAGTGCCTCTTCGGGACTCAATAAAATTGTCAAGATTCTGATTTATGTGGCCCTGGGTGCGGTCGGCATTGTTCTGATGGCCGTCATTTCTTATTACGTGGCACTCACCGCGGCATCACAGCAATACAAAGAGGTGTCTTCCATTGCCGTCGTCAAACCGCCGCCTCCCACCGAGAATTTTAACTTCACGGAAGATTTTCGCGTAAACACGGCCGATACGGGTGAACCGCACTTCATTAAAATGAAACTGAGTCTGGGATTTGAATCGGACAACGCGGCTCTCTCGGCCGAACTGGCTCAGCGAACGCCGCAGTTGCGGAATATCATCAATCTCATTCTAATGGGTAAGACCAAAGACGAACTGGCTACCATTCAGGATCGCCTGGAGTTGCAGGAAGAAATAAAAGCGTCCGTAAACCACATCCTTTCGGAAGGCAAGGTTTCGGAAGTTTACTTCCAGGAATTCATTGTAAACTGATTCAAAATGAAACTTTAAATCAACCGTTGATTTTCACGGGAGATTTACAGGTACGGCGCGGGCTCATTTAAACTGGGCGCGCGCTTTTTATATTCAGAACGGCGGTTTGGATGAGCGCCCATCCACGTAATTAAATACCTGTAAGCTGATAGCGGTTGTTCGCGTTGCATGAACCAACCAATTTTCCACGACGCCGCCCTTAACGGCTTCCTGAAAATGATTTCGGCGTGTTCATAAAATAGTAGCGAATATTTATTAATCTGTGGGAATGGGGTATGTACGTCTTGAGTCACCGCATCGCACTATCAATGCATCATAACAACCAGGTCGAAAATCGCCGTACCGGGCTCCGTATTCTGCTGGCGATGCTTGTCAGTATAGGACTGTTGAGCACCGCGGGCTGCAGCGATGAGCGGGATTATACCGGCGTGTATTTCTATACCCTGAGTGATGAGACGCCGTTGTATGCGGACGCGGAAGGTACACGGCAGGTGGCGATTTTGCCACCGGGCCAATCACTGGAAGCGGGAAAGCTGGAAATAGAATCGGCGGATCAATTGCCGGATTTTTTGCCAGTACGGCACGATTCAGCCGACGGTTTCATTGCTTTGCGGCAGGCCTGCTATGACCCCATTGCGGGTGAGGCCATCAAGCCCGAAGAATGTCTACGGCATGCGGAACGATCCATCCAGTTAACTCAATTGAAGCCGATTCCCGGGCCGCTGGATCTGGTATTGGCGGAACATTGTACCGAAATGGATGACGCTTCTGAGCGAAAGTTCCAGAAGCCCGTGCTATCCTTTGCTGTGAACGGGCGTTTCATGGGTGTAATCACCGAATCGCGCTGTGATTATTTCTATCACAATGGAATCCACTGGACCGTAGAAGACGTGCTGAATCGATTTTATAACGGCGGAGTGCGCGCCTTGATCGGCATGCCTCTGTACAATCGTGAGCGCTCCGACGAATCGGGCCGGCCCGCGGAATACAATGCGGCGGCAATCAAAAAGCTATATTCGGTACTCTTTCCAAAGAACAATCAAATTGCCGGACTGGCGTTAAAAGAAATTTATACGGCCTGGGGGCATGATGACTACCTGCCATTGATGATTGATTCCTATCTGCGCCTGGGACTGCTGCCCGAAACCGATCGCGACAATTTGCTGCGGGCTTATCGGGAGTCCGTGCGCACCGGTGGTGCGAAGGATTACACGGCGGACGAATTCTATACCGGTCTAATGCAATGTTACAGCGCTCCGGTTGCGGATCAGAATTGCTGGATGAATACCGTCGTATCTCGAAGCGGTGAATCCATACAGATTTATGAAAAATATGCGGATGGATTCTGGATTCGACGTATGTCCGATTCCAGTGCGGATACAATCGTCGATCTGCTGGGCGAAAGTATGCGGCAGGTCCTGCCGGAAGAGTATGCGCAGCAGCAGGATAAATTTCAGAGCAGGTGGAAGGAAGCCATCGATCAGAATAATGCGGAATTATTTGTTCGGCTTGCGAGTCTCACGGCCTGGATCGATGCACAGGCCGATGTGGAAAATGAACCGGTTCTGATATACGCTGTTCGGAAGAATTTGGAGTCCTCCTCCGCCGATAAAACGGAGATCATTGAGCACATCCTACGAGCGGGCGTTCCTGTAAATCAAACGCATGGATCGAATCCACAGTCGGCACTGCATTTGGCCGCACGCAATGGCAACATATCAATAGTTCGCCTCTTGGTGAGAGCCGGCGCCAATGTAGCACTGGAAGATGCGGACGGCAATACGGCCGAAGATCTGGCCGATGAGAATAATCACGAGGCGATTGTGGAGTATCTCGATTCGGTGGATTGAGGCGGATTAAACTGCACGGGTGTCCATCGGCTTAATGCGCATGAAACTTCAATGAACCGGATTACTATGGGTGAATTCAGAGATTTTCAATCGCATTCATTGTAGAGAAAGCGGTGCCGGTGAAACAGATTCGTTGCCGGGTTCGTTTTCGGGCAATTCATCCCGCAAATGGGGCTCGAGATCGATGTACATCACGCCGGGAAAGTGCTCGGTGATTTTACGCTCCATTATATCGACATGGCGAGCCTGTTGCACGAAAAGGGCGTCTGCGTAGCGGCCCAGAATTTCATACATTTTTTTCTCGGTGTTAGCGTCCCTGGCCTGGTCCACAAATTCACGCATGATATGTCCGGCCAGCGAACCGCCCGAGAATACCACTTCGGCCTTCAGCGTGTACGTACTGGCGGTGAGCTGGCGGGTTTTTAATTCGGTGACCCGTTCAATGCCTTCCAGGTCTTCTATAAATGTACGCAGGCGATTGAGTTCATCATCACGCACGGCTCTGCCAACCAGTGCTCCGCGATTATTCCAGATCAAATATAAACCGATGACGCCCAGCATAGATCCGATTACTAACTGGGCAATGGCGTCGAAGATACCGTTGCCGGTAATTTGCACCAGTATCAGAGCGGCGGCCGCCACCAGGCAACCCAGCACCGCCACCGCGTCTTCCAGCAGAACCGTCAGAGTGCCCGGTCCCTGCGTACGGATGTAATCCAGCAGACCCGAATCGCCCTTATTGGCCAGCAGATTCAAAATAACGGAAACAAGTACCCAGCCTTCTACTACCGTGGCAAATGCCAGCACAATCAAGGCGGTGAATATGTGATCCGGAGTTTCCGGTTCCAGTATGCCATGCACACCATGGTAAATGCTGAAGCCGCCGCCAAATACCAGAATGCCAATGGCGGCCAGCAATCCCCAGAAATGCGCTTCCGCACCGAAACCGTAGGGATGTTTGCGGGTGGGTTGACGCAGTGAACGATGATAACCTACCAGCAGCAGACATTGATTGAGCGTGTCCACACTGCTGTGCAGCGTCTCGGCCAGCATGGCTCCTGAGCCGCTCAGAAAAGCGGCGGCCGCTTTGCCCACGGTTACTATAAAATTGCCGGCGATGGCTTTGATGACTGCGCTGCGTGAATGACTCTGGTCGGGTGCGGACATTGGAAGCGGCGGGATGGCTGGTTCCCGTTACGTGTTGAATCCTGAACAAAAAATACGATCGAGGGAATCAAATCGTGTGAAGCGCATTTCATCAACAAAAATAAAACAAAAAAGCACCATGCCGGTTTGCAAGCGGAGGGGTTGAGAAAGTAAGGCCGATATCCCGGCGGCGGTAAGAGCCCGATCCGGGATATCGGTATCGGTGGATGATCAGCCTGAAAAACCCTGCATGAGAGAGCGATCGTCGCGAAAGTAATGTCGACCGTAACGCTTTTCCACTTCCGATAAATTAAACGTAATGAAGTAATCGGTGGTGCCGAATACGGCGTCGTAAGCGGGAGTGCCGATAATTTTTGAACCGGCCCGGATGTAGCCCTTGATCAGCGGTGGAATGCTGCGGCTGACCGCTTTTTCATCATCAATGACGTAGTCGGTGCGAAAACCGGGCATGACATGGTCCGGCCGCGGAGTGGCTTTAATAGCCAGGTCGGCAATGGCGTTTTTGGATTTCAGATAAGCGTAAATTTTAGATGCTTCTTCGGCATTGCCGGTATGTACCGAACCGCAACCCATCAGATAGCGCACATTGAATTCGTTCATATACATGCCGAGTCCGATCCAGAGGTAAGTGATCACCGATCCGTCGCGATACTCGGGATGTACGCAACTGCGGCCGATTTCGCACACTTCATCCTCCAGGTCGTATACGCCCTCCAGAATGAATTCGCTTTCGGAGTAAAATCCCTTGTGCTTGCGGGCTACGGCGCCGCGCAGCATACGATAAGTGCCCACAATCATGTTGTCGCGCGCCTTATCGACTACGATCAAATGATCGCAGTATAAATCGTATTCGTCGCGGTCCTTACGGGTAGCGTGTGAGGCCGGTAAGCCCTGCTCAAGTTCCAGATTAAAAATGTTATAGCGCAAAGAAAGAGTTTGTTCTATTTCCAGCTGGTTTTGTGCCAGCCGGACTTCCAGGTGTCGCTTTTGCGTTTGTGTTGATTTCATCTCTTGTATCCTGCCCGGAGTAACGCATACTCCTGAATTTGCCGTTTGATTTGCCTGTGTATTGCCGATAGACTCTCGCTATCCACGCACGTGCGGTTCGACTTATTTTTATGTATACCGATTCGTCTGCCGTGCTCTCATTCAGCGTTGGGATCACATTCGGTTGTTTTCAAGGCGATTATATTACAGCAAAATGGCATTGCAAACAAACATTTCCATCGTCATCGGTACGTGCCTGTACTGGACGGGGTATGTCGGACGCCTGTAAAACGCTACCGGATTTAGATGCAAACCCCGGTCGGAATGTTACATTTTTTATAATAATAACCGACGCATGTAAGCGAAATTTACAGTGGCAGGGAAACGCGAAAGACCGAACCGCCCGCGGGATTGGCTTCCACCCAAACGCGACCACCGTGCAAACGGGAAATCTGTCGGACAATACTGAGGCCCAGGCCGGTGCCACCCTGACTGCGCGAGCGATCCTTATCCACCCGAAAGAAGCGTTCGAATATTTTCGTGCGTAAATCGGACGGTATGCCCGGGCCGGAGTCGGCGATGGAAAAGACGATCCTTCCGGGCTCCCGCTCGAGCTGCACCCGGATGGCGGTCTCTTCCGGGGAATACCGGGAAGCGTTTACGATTAGATTCAATAATAAATGCTCCAGCAATAGCGGATCGGCTCGTAGCGATAGATCCTCATCGGGCAATTCAATTTCCAGATTCTGGAACTTCTGTTTCAAGGAACCGCTGACCAATTTGCGGATATTGGTCATGAATTTCTTGATGGGAACGTCTTCCGGATGAAAGGGAAACGAACGCGATTCGAGGGACGATATCATCACCATGTCTTCAATGATCCGTTCCATCCGTTCCACGTTGCGAATAATGCCTTCCAGAAAGCCGCGCGGTTGCGGTCGGCTTTCACGAAACAACATCGTCTCGGCGTAGCCCCGTATGCTCGTAATGGGCGTTTTTAATTCATGGCTGGCGTTCTGTAAAAAATCTTCGCGCAACCGCTGGGTGGTAATTTGCTGGGTCTGGTCGCTGATCAGCAACAGATACAATTCCGGATCGCCGCCCATCAAAACCGGATAGGCCGAAACTCGAAAGGATCGACCGGACTGAGTCAGTTCTATGTTTCCAAACGCGATTTCACCGCCCGGGCGATTGCCCGAATCCACATTGCGTAGGCGATTGGTATCCGGATCGGCATTTCGGGAGCGATTGGTATCCAAATTGTTTTCAAATTTTTCACCGAATATCTGATGCACATATTCCAATAGCTTGCTGTTGCGTATGGCGGCAAAGTAGGGCCGGCCGTTCATGTTTTTTTCGACCAGGCCGGCATGCACCGCGCTATTTTGATAAACGATCAATCCGTTTTTGTTTATACATAAAACGCCTTCGCGCAATCCTTCCAGCAATTCGGCCAGTAATTCCTTTTCCAGACGTAGATCATTTAAGTCCGTAGAAATGCGGCGAAGAAAGTCGTCCAGTTCTCTGGTCAGCTGTAAAGCTTCCGAGTAAGTACTGCGCTGGATGTAAAGCGAACGGCCGCCGGGAAAGGAGTTGATGCGGCGGGCAATATTGCGTAATGGCTCCCGCATCCGCACGGAAATCACGTACGCCAAAAAAGCGTTCATGCAGAATGCAATCAGCAGAAACACGCAGACCCGCGTCAGGATGGCGGGTGTATTCAGATCCGAATAATCGAATAATAAAAAGACGGTCCCGAATACCTGGATAACGGTAATCAGGCTGAATACGACAAGTAACCAGACAGATAGTCGACGCATGTGTAAACGTCGCTGAAGTAGATTAAGCATCGCCGCGAAAACGATAACCGACTCCCCGGACCGTTTCCAGTCGGCGTTTTTCCGTTCCGAGTTTCTCTCGCAGTCGCTTGATATTCACATCTACCGTGCGATCAGAGACATATACCCCGCGACCCCATACTCGATCAAGCAATCGATCGCGGGTGAGCGCAATTTCCGGGTTCTCCATGAATAACTTCAGCAACTTGTATTCGATCAGAGTCAAATCGATGTTTTCCCCGTTGACGGTTACCCGATGGGCCGCCGTATCGATGCGGATGTTGCCCAGTTCCAGATTGCCTTCATGTGCGATGCGATCCTTATCCCGGTTGTGACGTCGTAACGCGACCCGCAGGCGGGCCAGCAGTTCCCGCGGACTGAAAGGTTTGCGCACGTAATCGTCGGCGCCCATTTCCAGTCCCAGCACCGCGTCGGTTTCGCCGGATCGGGCCGTGACCATCAGAATGGGCACATCATAGCGCGCTTTGACCTTTTTACAGAAATCGAGACCATTGATACCCGGTAGCATCAGATCCAGGATTATGGCGTCGGGCAGATTGCGCTCCAGACGATTCCAGGCATCGATGCCGTTATGTGAAACACTCACCACGAAGCCTTCTTCTTCCAGGTTATAGCGGATGATATCGCAGATGTCCTGCTCGTCATCCACCACCAGAATCCGGTATCCGGTATGTGGCATTTCGGTCGGAGGCTCGGTCGATTGCTCACTCAACGTGGCAGTGGACTTGTTGGAAACAGCAGTCATATTTGCACCCTTCTCAGGATGAATACGCCATGACAACTGTTACAATTGCATTACAGAAGCGTAAAAAGGCTGATTCCCGGGTGGCCGCAGGGGGATTTTTGTCCCGGCTGTCGATGCGGTCGGTGGCGCATTCACAAACTCGCGGCAGTAGCATCAGATGCAAACCAGAACGCAGGGGCCAGGCGCGCCGGGTAACAGGGTGGTTCGGCGATATTCAGTATCGCGGATCGCTCTGTTTTTGTGCTTGCAGGGCCGACTGCCCCGCTACACACGCGCCAGAGCGCAAGGTCCAAACTCATGCTGTCAAGAATGGCGCCGCTGTGGCGTACTTCCTTTTTGTGCATGCTCTTTTCGGGCACGATCCTGAATTGTACCGCGCATTCGACTGATTGCCACGAGTCCGACCCGAGTTGTAACTCGCTGACATTGCTGGCCTATGTCCTGCCCGTAATCAATCGTTATTTCGTCTACTTTGACGTGGGCTCGACAACGACCGAGGCGCATGCCCTGAATTTGTTCACTGGCGCTCTCTCGCCTGTAATGGGCTCACCGTTCGCAAGCACTGTCGCCGGTTTTCCCGATCCAACCGGTCGTTTCATGTTCTCGGCCACTTTCACTGCCGCCCCGAACAATATCAGAAGCTACACCATCGACACCTACACCGGGGTCCTCCAGCCCACGTCCGTACCGTTGGCTTCCGCGAATAACCAGCCGGTCTATGCGGATTTCACACCCGACGGAAGGTTTGTCTATTTCATGAACAATACGAGCCTTGACGTCTCCGCGTTTTCTATCGACCGGACTACGGGAAATCTTACAAAGATATCGGACTATCCGACCAGTTGCGCCTGCGCTAACCTTGCACAACTGCGCGTCACACCCAATGGAAAGTTTCTCTATGTTATTGGAAACGGGGGGGCTCAACCCATCAGCGGTTTTTCGATCAATCAAATCGACGGAACGCTCACCTTCATCGCTAACCTGAACACCGGCGTGGCGCTCAGCGATGGCATTCTCGTGGATGCGGGGTCCCAATACCTCTACGCCATAAACAACACGGGCGTGGTTTTTGGGTACAGTATTAACGCGAGTTCCGGAGTCCTTACCGCTCTGGCAGGCTCGCCCTTCGCAGGTACAGCCAACAACTTCAGGGGTGCAATGCATCCCACGGGACGTTTCATCTACACGGTAAGCGTCGCGGGGGCGCAACTCGGGAAGCAGGACGTTGGCAGCGGCGGGACCCTGTCAGTTGCTTCTACCCTGGGCTTCGGCACGAACCTCCAGTATGTAACTGTCGATCCTACCGGGAGCTTCGGTTTCATAAACAATGGCGGCACCAACAACTACTATGTCTTTTCGATCAACTCCGTCGACGGGGCACCGACCCTTTTGGCCGGCAACCCGTTTACGGCAAGCGGTAATCCCGGTTCCTTTTCCGTAGCCCGGACGCAGAGTAACCGTTAGGCGCCTGGTGTGTAGGACTCACTCAGAACCGCCGCATCGTATATGCTTTTGTCAAAATCACTCGAAATCCGAATCGGCGCCACCATTTGTGGGCTTTGCCCGGCAAACCTTTCGCATGCAGATGGCGCCGGGAGTCAATGGATCGGCACAGAGAATTGTACCTGGTGCTGTAGATTGGAATGAGCGGGCGAAGGGACTCGAACCCTCTCCAGAAGCTTGGAAGGCTGCTGTGCTACCGTTACACTACGCCCGCGTGGTCATCACAGATGATTCTGTCTCCGAAATCCCCGGATAGGGGCTGTCTGGCAAGTTAAATGTGCGATTTGAGCCGGTTTTGTGGCTGTTGGTGGAGTTCACGTACGATCGGAGTTTATTCCGGCGGGCGCTGATAATTAATTTCATAAATATCGAGAGATGAATCGCGCATGCCGGTGACGTACGATTCCGAAATGCCCATGTAGAATTGGGCGCTGGCTTCCATGGCTTTACGGGCGTATTCGGCTACCGCCTCATCGGTGATCGAAAAAGGATGCACACGCCGGCGTTGGCTGTCAAAATATAGCCCTTCCCAGGTGCCTACCATAGTACCCCGGTATTCCAGGCGCAGAATACGACCGTAAATGGGAAAATTGCGCTCGCTCCCGGTTTTGGGGCCGGTGACGGAAGCGGGCAGGGAACTGAGCGGGTTTTCCTCCCAGACTTGAGCGCCCGTGATTTCAAACTCGCTGCTCAGCGCCATGGCTTTGAACCGGTGAATACGGTACTCAATCAACATGACGCGTTTCAAGTTGTTGCGTAAAAATGTAATCAGAGTTTTGTTTTCCGGTCGTACGCTGAAATCCTGATGATCTTCGCGCGGGGTGAAACACTGGTATTCATCCGGATCGCACTCTTCTTCCGGATCATAGCCGGCCATTACCAATTCGCCTTCAAAGGAAGTCAAAAAAATGCCGCGCTCCTCCATTTTCTCCAGGCGCACAATCACCCGGCCTTCCGCATAGGTGCCGGCGGCATCCGTGCGGGCCAGGGGCAGGAGTGGCAGCAGCAACAGGCCGGCCAGAGCGACGCAGATATGACCTATCCGGGGTTTCATTCGATTCGCGCTTCGCATGCTATTGTATGTATCATCGGCCAGATTTCTGCTAAAATCCAGCGAATTACGTCTCCGCGCTTTGCTTTACGCCCCGAAGCCGCATTCGCTTGCTGTCAGAGTTCCTACACAATGGGTGCCCGGAAGGGCACGCGGGAGTTATGATGAAACAGTTCATTGAATTAGATTTTGATTTTGTCACCGGTGTTTCGCCGGATGCGCTGGAAGCCGAGGCCGTCCAGGCGCGCGACCTGCTGGAGAATCGCAATGGTCCCGGAAACGATTTTCTGGGGTGGCTGGATCTGCCGCTTCAGATCGACAATGCCCAACTGGATGAGTTGCGTCAGGCAGCCGATACGATCCGCCGCAGCGAAGGACTCGTGATTGTGGGCATTGGCGGTTCGTACCTCGGAGCCCGGGCGGTACTGGAGGCACTGCGGTCGCCTTTCAGCGGCGCCCAATTTCCGATCTATTATGCCGGTCATCAGTTAGACGCCGAGTATCACGCCGCATTGCTCGAGTTTCTGAAAGTGCGACGATACGCGGTGAACGTTATATCCAAGAGTGGCACCACCACCGAGCCGGGTCTGGCTTTTCGCTTTCTCTGGCGCGATTTGAACGATCGCTTTTCGGCGGATGACATTAAGAAAATGGTCTTTGCCACCACCGACGCACAGAAGGGCAGTCTACGCAAACTGGCGGACGAAGCGGGCTTAAAAACATTTGTAATTCCGGACGATGTGGGCGGGCGATTCAGCGTATTTACGCCTGTGGGTTTACTGCCGATCGCGGCTGGCGGTCTGAACGTCGCCTCTTTTGTGGAGGGCGCTCACGATATGCGCGCGTACTTAAAAAGCGATGCCGGTCGCGCTTTCGCGGAAAATCCCGCTCTGCAATACGCGGCTTATCGTAATGCATGTTATCAAAATGGAAAGAAGATTGAAATCTTCGCGGCCTATCAGAGCGCACTTTTATATGTGGCCGAATGGTGGAAACAATTGTACGGCGAATCGGAAGGGAAGAATGGCAAGGGCATATTTCCGGCTTCGGTGAATCTGAGTACCGATTTACATTCGCTGGGACAGTGGATGCAGGATGGGGAACGCACAATATTTGAAACTGTAATCGATGTGGCCCGCCAGAAGGGCCCGGTGATTCAGCAGCAGGAAAATAATGCGGATGGATTAAATTACCTGGCCGGCAAAACGCTGCATGAAGTGAATCGGACCGCGCTGCAGGCCACGTTGGCCGCTCATCGCGACGGCGGCGTACCCTGCCTGCAGATTCGTATGGGTGACTTGAACGAATACTCACTTGGTGCTCTGTTGTACATGTTTGAATACGCCTGCGGTGTTTCGGCTTACATGCTGGGTGTAAATCCGTTCGATCAACCGGGCGTAGAAGCTTATAAACAAAACATGTTTCGATTGCTGGGTAAACCCTGATGCTCGCCCGGTTTGCGCGCTGTTTTAAAAAGTTTTTCCCGTTGTGAGAATCCGCCGGTC
>JAGRMX010000509.1 GCA_020441025.1 Leptospiraceae bacterium | reverse complement strand
TACTTTAGCGGTAACCGGCTCACTGCGATTGAGTACCTGGTCCAGGGCTACCGCGCGCAGATGAAATACGCCTTCTTTTTCGGCGGTAAAGTCAGTCTGATTGGATTGCAATCCCTGACCGGCATCCAGCTGAATTTCCAGCAATCCGGATATGTCATCTACCGCTACCGCGTGCACCGTCGCGCCCGGTCGCATATAGTATTGGCCCTGTTCGAAATTGGTTTCTTCGCTGAACTCGAAGCCTGCTTCCGGTGCGCGCTGATCCAGGTATACATTGTACACCCGCAATTGTTCCTTGTTTCCGCTTATATCCACCGAGTAGAACAGAATGCGATTCAATCCGGATTGCTCCAGGCGAAAGGGGCCGTGATACTTGCGAAAGGCTTCTCCGTTGATGCTGTAATAGATAGTGGCCACTCCGGAGCGATCATCCCGGGCTGTAAGCGCAAAGTGTTGCTCGGCATTTACAAACAGCTCGCCCGCATCATTACGATACATGGTGCCCGAACTGCGCCCCCCGGTTCGATCGGTATGGTCCCGCAGCGCTTCGGCCTGATCGCCGTTTTCGGCTCTGTCCTCCGAACTCGAATCGGGCTGCGCCGAAAGGTTCATGCCGGCAATAAAGCAAATCAGCAATACACCGAAAGTGGTCGGCAGTGCCGAACGTCGGGTGCGGAAATCAATGGGGCGGTGAGACCTGAACATGGTGCAAATCTGTTCGCGCGGGCTCGCACGGCAAGCAGGAAAGGGGGGCCGGAAGTGGAACATTGATTAGATTTTTTGCACATGGAAGCGGAATCGTGTACGATGCGCGAGATGGACGCTTCCTTTTACGGCAGCTCATCAGCCACGACTTCATAAAATTTTAACCTCATCTCATCCGGCCTTTTATATGAATCGATGATTTCTTGCGCTATCATTTCTCCCAGCTCCAGCCCGATAGCATTACAACATCCTCTGCTCTGCGATCGCTCATCTATTCTGTATCTGTCGTCCATAATGAAATCGGAATACCTTACTTGAAATACGAGTTCCTGCGTAATCAGGTCGTAAATTGCGAATGATCCTTTTAAGACCGCATTTTCCGCCTTAATAGTTTCCCATCCGGAGACTCCGGGAGAGCTACGTTCAACCCAGACTCTTCTGTTCTCATAATACTTTCGCTCGTCGTCAATAGTCAGAATGGCGAAGTAGCTATCGTGCAGTAACATCCGTAACCGCTTAAGATACTCAGGTGAAATATCGAAGGGAGACTCGAAGTCCGAATCGGGAGTCCGGTTTTCGTCAAAGGCTGACAGGCGGTATTCAGGATGCCTTTTTTTTAATACAGAGAGAAAACCCATTGGTCCCCGGACATAAATTATTCGATCTCCCGGTCCTGTTCTGGAAAACTCGGGTGATACTATGCGTTGCACCGAGTGTTTGGAGAAGCAATTGCCGGCTACGGCGCACATGAATAAAGTAATGCAGAAATATTTCTTGCTGGCCGGTCTTTTAAGAAAACGATTTTGCATTAGCAATGAAGAAATCCGCTTTAGATATATCGCAAAGTCTATCCGTCTGCATTGATTTTTAAATAGGCATCGAGGCAATGTGCCCAATGCATTCGCTTCCAATAACTCCACTTATAGTGGAGTCGGTGCGTATACTTGCGCCGCTTCGTCTGTCACATTTTTTGGCGTGTGCGAATAGGCGTCCCCGGAGCCGGATTCGAGTTAAAATATACGAATGGAGATTCTTAACTTTCAGTACGCTTATTCCTTTCCCGGGCAAGGATCATTTCTTGCAAATCGTCGATGGCATAATCTACCCGTAAACGCAGGTGCTGCATGTGGATTGCTATGTGCAGAATATGGCGATCAAATTCATTGATATGTTCGTCCGCATAAAACTCATATTCTCGTCCCTTGATGGAAGCGGCGACGCTGATTTCTTCCGACTTAAAAAACCGCAGATTGTACACTGGTCCGGATGTGCTTTCATAGATTTTATGATATTTCTGATTCAGTTGCAGTGCATCGAGGGCTTGCTTGACCCGTGGATACAAATCCCGTAGCGCCGGCAAAGATTCTTCCGAGCGGCAATCAATGTCTTCGAATTCCATATAAAACGAATCGATTTGTTGCTGATCAATCATCTTTGCCTGTGCGTCTCGAGAGATTACAACTTCACTGATAATCCGTCGAGCCATATTATCAATAAGAAATTTTTCGGCGGTCTATGCGCTTCTCCCGGACACTCCGATTGGCCGTTTGATTGTTAGACAGCCGCCCGAGTTCGTTTATAGACTACCTGTTCAAAACTGAAAATAAATAAACGGTGTCACCGTATCCACGGTCATGCGCATGAACAGCAATACTGCCATGATACACAACAGCGCCTGCTGCCAGGGAGACAGGCGGATGAATCGCAGGCGGGCGCGACGTTTCCAGCTCAGCGGAGTCAGATGATAGGCATACGCCAGCCCAATCGCAGCCAGAGTACCGGCATGTAAATTTGGAGAGCGCCAATCGAATCGCATTATGCTGTTCAGAATCTGTCGGAGCGTTTCCAGATCGGAAATGCGAAAAACAATCCAGCCCAGCATGACGATGTGCAGGGTCAGTACAACGCGAAAAGCGTGTATCCAACGGCTTTGATGCGCGGCGGTTTGATCCAGGCGCAAGACGCGTTCCAGCAGCAACCAGAATGCGTAATACAATCCCCATATAACG
>JAGRMX010000508.1 GCA_020441025.1 Leptospiraceae bacterium | reverse complement strand
CCCGCCGGCCGATTTCAGATATTCCGGAACCGGCAACTTCTGCTCATCAATGAATTTCTTCGTGGCATCCACACCGCCCAGAAAATCCACCCAGGCCGACGGCGGCGTCCAGCTGAAACCGAATCCCATGGCACCGTCTACGCCGTTCTGATCGGTCACTTCCGGAATCAATTCAAAAGAATAAGAAATGTAGCGGGCAATCATGTAGCGCAAAAGGTCCGCCTCGAAACCCTTTGCGGACATCATAATATTCACCGCGGTACGATAGTCCGAATTGTTGATAGCCGTGATGGCTTCCTTTTTAAAGGGCACATTCACCGCCGGTAGCGCTTCATAGTCCCCGGTATTGATATTATATACTTTCTTCTCACGCTTGCCATCGGCCGTTTTGGTACGCTGATATAGACCTTTGCCGGCCTTGTTGCCCAGCGCGCCGCCATCAATCAGCTTTTGCATATAGGCCGGCATCTTGAAAGTTTCGTGCGCCGAATCGGAAGTATTTTCATAGATGTTATCAACAATGGCCTTGTGTACATCCAGGCCCACCAGATCGACTGTAGCCAACGGACTCATGGCCCGACCGGTATAGCCGCTGAAAATGGAATCGATCAGATGAATCCCTCCACGATCCTGGTGTTTTTCTGCGAGGATGGCCACCTCATTCATGAATTGAAAACCGATTCGATTGCCGGCAAAAGCGGGCGTATCGTTGGTAACGACCACGTAACGCAGCAGTTTATTGCTCAGGTATTCGACCAGCCTGGCTGTATAGTCCGGATCGTTGCCGGGATGGGTTACCAGTTCGCATAATACTAACTTGTAGGGCGGATTAAAAAAATGCGTTCCATAATAATGTTTCTGTCCATCCGCGTCGAAGTGCGATGCCAGGCGGGCAATTGAAAGACCGGAGCTGACGGTTGAAATAAGGCTGCCCGGTTTGCGCGCCTTAGCCACACGCTGGTTGATGGGCTCTTTCACTTCATAGGACTCGGCCACGCACTCGAAAATCCAATCGCTTTCCGACACCGCCTTTTCCAGGTCATCATCGTAGGTGCCCGGAATCATGCGATCGCCCACCACTCCGGAACGCACCGATCCCACGGCGGCCTCAATGCCTTCCTTTGCCTTATCCAGCGTTCGGGCCAACATATAAACCTTTGCGCCGCCAAAAGCCGCCGCTATCGCCGCCGATCCGGCTCCCATGGTTCCATTCGCGCCCAGCAAGGTTACTGTTTTGATGTCGAGCATGTGTATCACTCCGTATAATTGCTTCTCTGAGCAGTTGTTAACTCAATGAATTGAGATGCTTATGCCCTATCCGGGCAATGCTGTGCATTTTTTACCGGCAAGGGGCCACCAAATTTGTGCGTTCCTCCCGGCAGTCAACTAATTCAACATCCCAGCGCCCCTGATCGATGACCAGGCTCACATGATGGATCATTTATGAGACATAATCTGGAAAAATTGCTTTGGATTATGTCGTATTTGAGATTTTGCACGGCCTGATAAGACATTAGAATTGCTCCGGACGCTATTTTTTGCCCGGATTGCCCGCACAAAAGGCAGAGTTAATACAAAAGTGCCTTAAAGTCGAGCGCTACAGAACCCACATAATACAGGATCACCAAAATTTGTCTAATATTACGGCTTTTTGCGTAGCTAATGTGCAGAAATGGGCATGGCACATGTTTTGCAATGCACAACGTAGCGAGGAATGCCTTTATGATCGAAGTAAAATATGGCAAACGCAAGGTGGTCAGCTACCGGGGCAATAAGATGGTTGTGGGCGGACTGACCGCTAAGAACAAAATCGATATTCTACTATATATCAGTACCGAGTTTGCGAACAGCAACTCCCGGGAAGAGCTGTACAGTCTCGTTCTGACCCTGAGCGAAGAGATCTTTGAAGTTGATAATGTAACCCTGCGTCTATGGGACGGCAAGTTGCTTCGCCCGGAGCGCTATCTACAGGAAACCGATCCTCCTCGTCGGCCATTGAAGGAACACGAGGGTTTTTCCGGCCGGGTACTGGCTCAGCAACGCTCCGAGTTGATCCACGATTTAAGTTTGCATCCCGAATTGTTGGATGAAGGCGAGACCACCCGTTGCGTATGTTGTGTGCCCGTCATGTACAAAGAGAATGTGCTGGGGACTATTTCCATCGAAAAGGACATCCCATCATTTTATAAAGAGGACGACCTTGAAATTCTGGAAGCGATGGCTTCGCAGTTGGCTCTGGCGCTCAACCAGATGAGCCTGATTTCCGGCTTGATCGAGGCTCAAGACCGCATCAACAGCGATTTGAAAATGGGCCGTTCGGTGCAGGGGCACATTATTTCTTCGGAAGTGGCGCCCTGGAATGGAATTCACTTCGGATTTTACTATGAGCCCATGGTGGAAGTCAGCGGCGACTACTTTGATGTTATCCGCAAAGGAAACCACATCACGCTTCTTGTAGCGGACGTTTCCGGACACGGCGTATCGGCCGCTCTGGTAACCATGACCATACACCATGAGTTTCGTCGTTGTATCGCGCAGGGTATGGGACTGCCGGAAATTATGGAATACCTGGGCGAATCGATTCGTCCCAAATTACCGGCGGAAACATATTTTACGGCGCAGATTGTTCGTATATACAACGATCTTTCGTTTTCATTCGTAAACGCCGGGCACAATCGCCTGTTGGTGTTCGACGGAGAAAGCGCTTCGTTTATG
>JAGRMX010000507.1 GCA_020441025.1 Leptospiraceae bacterium | reverse complement strand
GGGTGTGACACGGGAAAGAAAGTGCGATTCGAGGTGCGATAGAAAAATAAACAGAAAAACCAATCACCTGCAATGCCCGGATATCAATTGAACAACGTATCCAGTACGATGAGATCGTTGATTGCGTCGAATGAGTCCGCCGGTATTTCGGTGGCGGTATCCGTGACTTGATCAATTTTAAAATAATCGGTGGTGGTCTCATTGGAAGCGCCGGGTCCCTCCCGAAACCTGCTAACAGTCACATACAGCATTCCGTCCGCCTGGTTTTGCATTAATTGTGCATTGTATCCATAGCTGACATCATTAGCACTATGGTACGGATGCGCACTGATATACATACGGGTCACATCGGTAATCGGTATGCGCGCTTTACCCGGGCCTCTGGTCAGATAGAGGCGTTGCCGTCCTCCGGATTCGGTGATGAGTTTTAGCTGAAATGATGTTTCGCCGGGCACACCGCGTTCCTCAATGGGTAATTCTGAATGGTGCTGAGATCGGCACCATATTTTTGAATACGATCTGAATACTGAAATTGAACTCACTGGCGGAAATCGACGTATGCTTGACAGGTAACGCGACAAACACAAGCATTAAATGAGCGAGGCCTTTCATGCATACCACTAACCCGGAACACTGGCAACACGCGCATCAATTTGAGCCGGTACGTTCGCAATCCGAACGGCGCACTATAATGGTCGTTGCGCTTACTCTGGTGACCATGGTGATTGAATTGATTGCCGGATACTTATCCGGTTCCATTGCGCTGCTGGCAGACGGCTGGCATATGAGTACACATGCGGCGGCGTTGGGAATCAGCGTGTTCGCCTATCGTTATACCCGTAAACACGCTACTGATGAGAATTATAGTTTTGGAACGGGCAAAGTGGGCGTGCTGGGGGGCTTTGCCAGCGCGGTGGGACTGGCCATCATAGCTCTGTATATGGCGATCGAAGCGGTTATGCGCTTCGTGGAACCGGTAACAATTCATTTCAACCAGGCCATTGCGGTCGCGACAATCGGTCTGGCCGTAAATTTGCTGAGCGCTCTGTTGTTGAAAGACCACGATCATCACGATCATCATGTCCATTACGAGCGACACGGTCATCATGCAGAACATGAGCATCATACGCATCACAATCTTCATGATGCCCAGGAGCATCCCGAAATAAGTCACTCCAGGGCCGTATCAGAAACAACCGATGGGTCGACGCATGCTCATACGGATCACAATATGAAGGCCGCCTATTTGCATGTACTGGCGGACGCATTGACTTCCGTGCTGGCTATTGGCGCTCTCTCAGCCGGTAAGTGGCTGGGCTGGAACTGGCTCGATCCGGTAGTCGCCATTGTGGGGACGATTGTGATCCTGCGCTGGTCGTACGGTCTGCTGCGCGAAACGGGCGGCATCCTGCTGGATCGCGTACCTGATCACCAACTTAACGAAGCGATTCGACAGCGCATCGAAGATGATTCCAACGATTGTGTTGTGGATTTGCATCTGTGGCGGGTGGGCAGCACCGGTCACGCCCTGATTCTGTCGATTGTTACGGATGAATCGCGTGAGCCCGCGGATTACAAGCGCATGCTGGCCGGTTTTCCGGAACTGGTACACGTTTCGGTGGAAGTGCAGTCTTGCGAGACTCCTGTTGCCGGACGCATGTCCCGGGTCGGCTAAGTGAGATTCATTCGAACTTAGCGTCATGATGTGGATACGGGCCGGAATTCTTGCCCGGTTTGCGGTTCGCGAGATTTCTCCTGGGTGCGCTCGGTCAGCACTCCGCCAGATTCCAGGCATTTAAAAAAATGGAACATAAGGTAAAATTTTTTCTATTTGTGATTGACCGAGCAGGCTTCATTACGATACTGCCTCTTCACGCCAGCAACACTGGCGGCTGTCCTGGCTCCGGCTCGGTAGCGATTTCAGGGGACTGAGTTCCTCGAAATCCGAAATATAGACAAATGAGCCCTCTGCGCTCACCGCGTAGAGCAGGAGTCATCGACCTCTACCTATCGTTTTAGTGGCGGTGTGTAGTTGTTGTCGGAAGTCAAGTCTCCGGCAATGATATTCGGTACGGGTCGATATGGCGGTGCATGCTAATTTTTTGATTCAGTGCTATTGATCTTTAAAAACTGAACAGATGCGTATTCAATCACATTCCTGATTGGATATTGAGTTTCGCCAGAGATTAAAGTTTCGGCTTTAATTTCTGTGTGTCAGGCTCTGCGAGTTTGGCATCTCTCGAATGAGGGGTGTCAATGATGGGAATCGATTTCGATTCCACATCGCTGCTCTTGCCAGAGGCGATGAAAATCGATCCTCTGGAGCAAAGCAGGCAAACGAACGTGCAATCGGCCTTCGGGCTGATTCATCACGAAGAGTTTGATCCTGGCTCAGAACTAACGCTGGCGGCGCGTCTTAAACATGCAAGTCGAACGGTAAGGTCCTTCGGGATACACGAGTGGCAAACGGGTGAGTAACACGTAGGCAACCTGTCCCTGAGTGGGGGACAACCCGGGGAAACTCGGGCTAATACCCCATACTCCATCTTTTTTACGGATTTGATGGTAAAAACTCCGGTGCTCGGGGATGGGCCTGCGGCTTATTAGCTTGATGGTGGGGTAACGGCTCACCATGGCGACGATGAGTAGCCGGCCTGAGAGGGTGATCGGCCACACTGGAACTGAGACACGGTCCAGACTCCTACGGGAGGCAGCAGT
>JAGRMX010000506.1 GCA_020441025.1 Leptospiraceae bacterium | reverse complement strand
CGCGCAGATAGATTTGGAACCGATAAACAGAACGGCGAAGATCAATCAGGCCATAGAGGCGGCCAGGCAGAACCAACCATCCAGCGCTGAGAAATTAAAAGAACTGAACAAAAGCATCGAAACGTTTAAAACGAACCTCGCCATCACCGAAATGATCGGCGATAACAGCGGCAAGGTGCTGATCGATATAGGCAAAGAATTCGGACAGGAAATGCGCGAACATACGAAGCGCATGGAACTAAAAGCCAAAGTGGAGATGTTCGAAGAGTACCGCAAGCTGATAGAAAATTTCAAGTTCCAGATAACGGTACAGAACGAGGCGATAGAAAACCAGACCAGAGCGGCGGCCACGTCGGCGGGCTACATAGAGATGGGCGACCTGTTCGTGTACAATCGCAATAAGACCAGCGCGGTGGGCACGGTGAATAAGTACGTGTACTACGACGTGAACAGCGAAGTGGATCGACTCATGGGCGAAATCGGCTTCGCCAATGTATGGGGCGATCAACTGTTTACGTTCTTAGAAGAGAAAGACGCGGTAGAAGTGGAAGCATACTTCTACACGCAAAAACTGGCGGCGCAAACCGTGTTTGAGAAGATATCGGGCACGGCCAAAACCGAAGATCAACGTAAGTACAGTCGCGATGTGGGCGTAATCGGTTTGTTTTCGAACTGGGTAGGACGCGCGCCGGGACAGAACGATCAGAAACGTTACAGCGCCGAGATGCAGTTCATAAACGAACGGATGGCGGAGGGCGGATACAGCCTGGGCAGCAGCGCGGCCAACAATCTGTTTCTGGGTGCGGGCCTGGGCGGCGGATTCGGGGAACTGGGTGAAATGGGCACGCGACCGGGCGGTGCTCCGCTGGGGTTCTATTTACAGTTAAAGTTTTTTAATGATCAGATCGGACAGGACCAGGCCGAGAAGGGACTGGTCAATACCGGCATGACCGACATGAACAACGCGCTGCGCGGTCAGACGGCTCAGTTCGGCAAGGCCGTGCTACAGGCCGCCGCTTCGGGTGTGGCGGTGTATGTGGGCGGCCCGGCGGGTGTCGCGGCGGCGGCCGCCATGACGTACGCGGCCAATACGATTCAGGTGGACCCGGCCACGGGCAAGACTGTGATCAAATCGAGCGATCAGGCGGTGATCAATACGGCGATCACCACGACCGCGATGGCGCTCAGCACGGCGGGCATATTCGGACAGAGCGCCGTCATTGGCAGTGATCTGGGTAAGGCGTTGGTCGCGGGTGGCAGCAGTCTGTTACAATCGAGCGTGCAATACGACGCGAAAGGCAGTTACACCGGCATTGCTCTGCGGGGCCAGGAAGGCACGGCTGCAGTCATCCGGGCCGGTATGGCGTTCGGTACATCTTATTTACAGAGTAAGTTACAATCCTCATTTCGCGAAGCGGCCATCAACGCCAATATTCCGGAAACGAATGCTGCGCAGCTTTTCAAGAATGATTCCTTACTGGGCTTCGCCATGAATCACAGCAGCAGTGATTTCGGCGCGGGACTGATGGCGGAGTACGGTATTCGTCAGACTCTGGGCAAACAGTACAGCGGCTGGGATAACGCAAGCGTGGGCGGCTATCTGGGCGGACTGATTGGCAGCGACATTTCCAGCGATTTAACACAGAGTAAAATGAGCCGGCTGGAAAAAGAACGGTTGGCCGATCCCAAAACGATTGAAGCGTCTCTGGAAGAAGTGGAGCGACTGCGAAAAGAAGGCAAAACTAACGAAGAGATAGTACAGGAATTACGCCGCAAGAACCTGGTAACGGCGGAAGCACAGAAAGAAGTGATTGAGGATGAGTACGATAACGCGGCGCGCAATGGACGTACGCATGAACTGGCGAATATTCTCCGAGCGTTGGGGTATCGTAAAGAAGAACAGGATAAGATCGTAGGCGGGGCGAAAAAATCGCATGATGAAAGCGAGCGCTTAAAAGAATTCCGTCAGGCGTATCTGACGGGTAAGACAGACCGGGCGAATCAACTCTTACGCGAGATGGAGCAGAACGGACAGGATACGACTCCGGCGCGTAATTACATGGCCTATATTCGTCGAGAATGGCTGAAAGACCAGGCAGCCCTTAAAGAGCAGGATGAACAGCCCATTGAAAAGCCGCAGCAGCAGGGCGGGGGTAAAGACTGGCGGATCATCAGGGATGGTTTCCTTGGATTGTTCCAGAAGTTCGATCAAAACGTCTATGATACCGGCGCGCATAAATACCTTCGAGGTAAGTATGATCAGGATCAAAAGTTGCAGGAACTTGATATTACCGCAACCGGTTCATACCATGAAGCCAGAGAATCATACGTTGAATTGAGTGATTCAATTGATCGTTTCCGCTATCAGATGAAGGAGTTCCGAACAAGGAATCCGGAAGGTCTGTTGACGACGGCTAATGGAGACCCTTATGCGGGTGAAGAGTTTTATCAGATAATTTCACAACCGGCAAAATCAGCCGCGAGATTCATGCGTGATGGTCTACAGCATGCAGGCGATATGTATGAAGCATCGAAGTATACATATACGAAATACATTGTGCCTGAATTTGCGCAGGATATTGTCCGGATGCTGCCTACCAATGGGATTGCGGAAGACAATCCGTTTACCGATGGGGTGAAGCGTAATGAGTATCGCGATGGAATGAACCATGATGAGGCCGGCTCGGCCGGCAGTGCAAAAGCACGCTGGGAATTTGGACA
>JAGRMX010000505.1 GCA_020441025.1 Leptospiraceae bacterium | reverse complement strand
GAACGAATGGAGCGCTGTCTTCGTACGGAACGCTTGTACGCCGATGAAGATTTAACTCTGGATAAACTGGCGGCATCTGTGCAGATTCAGCCGGCCCAGCTATCCGAATTACTGAATAACGTTATGGGCGTGGACTTTCGTAGCTATGTTAATGATTTTCGCATATCCGCCGCGAAGCAAATGCTGATTCAAGAATTGGACCGCAGTGTTTTATCGATCGGCTTCGCGGTGGGTTTCAATTCGAAGAGTGCATTCAATCGCAACTTTAAAAATATTGCGGGACAAACGCCCGCCGCTTATCGCGCGGCCCACGCTCAACCCGGGAAAGAGGTCTGAACCGGGCATCCGGAAGGGATCGTTTCGCTTTGGATGTCGATGACGGCACGAACGATAGTAGCGTCGCATACGCCCTTTTTTTTTGGAAACGAGTAATAGCTTAATTAAAATCCGCAATGGCCCGTAGTAGACAGGCGCCCGCCTCAATTGCAACTGGATCTGAAAACATGTAAATTGGGATTCGCATTGTTGTCCTGCACGGAAAAGTACAGGTTGAAGGCCTGGTCCATGTACATGGGCAGATTGATGAGATTCGTATTGGGCAATACACTGGCGGAACTGTAGGTTGTGCTCCATGCATTGGCGCTGGAAGTGCGTATGATGATGGTGTCCGGATTGCCCGGACCGGTGGCGCCCAGCGTGTGGATGCGGGAGTCCGCGTCCTGCATGAGAGTCGTTCCGGCGGTAATGTTGGGATTATTGGAAACAAAATCGCTTTGAAAGTAATTACTGCCATCGATGCGAACAGACTCAATGGACCAATCCAACAAAGAGGACCCGGTCCAGTTGATGGTCAGAATTTCTCCGGACGAAGTAACCAACGCGTCCCGGGGCCCGTGTTTGTTGGCGCCCACAGCGCAGCAGGGCGTATTTAACGTAAAAAAGTTGTTCCAGTTTACTCCGTCGGTGGACCGGTGATAAAAAATATTATTGGTTCCCTGACTGAGGGAGGTCATGTAAAACACACCGTTGGAATAATCGATGGTCTTAAAATAGGTATTGGCTACGGGCGAGTCTATGAATGTAAATACGGTGCTCCAGGATCCACCGCCGTCGGTCGTACGTCTCACGACCACATTCTCGTTGGTCGAATCATTGCCGATTCCAAACGTAAATATGAGACTATCATTGACCGCCACAATGCGATCCGCACGCGAAGGTTGGCCGCCCGATAACACGAATTGATCGGACGTAGTCCAACTGGCCCCGCCGTCCGTGCTCTTAACCGTCAACCAGGTCTTAACACCGCCGGGATTTGCATCCACCGTCATAAAAATGGTACCGTTCGATAGAATGGCAAAATCCGTCGGCTTTGTAGTAAGTCCCGTATGCAGGTACGCCGTGTTCTGATTGTACGTGAGACCGTTGTCATTGCTGGTGACCACGCCAGCGGTGCTGTTACCGCCAATTTCTCGCCACATCAATCCATACAACGCACCCGAATAATAAATGTGATCGATGACCTCCACTTTAGTGTCAGTCGGATCGCGCTGGTATTGCGATACTTCGACCCAGGGCTTGTAGTCGCATTTAAGCACGCTGGTGTACAGCAACAGGCTGGTCAGATCACAGGTGGGATCGCCCTGCCGGCAACTGGAAGAAAGATTATGACAACCGGCAAATGAAGAGAATGCGGTACACAGAAAAAGCACAAGACTAATATATCCAAATTTGCTTTTTATTGAAACCATGTTAAACCGGACATTATTATTCAAAAATTGAATCGCAACGCGAATGAGTACAATAATAAAATCCAGGTGGATCATGGCAAGTGTATATCGCGGTCGGATTTCACAAACAGTACTACCATTGTAGATGACTCCGTGGTACGATTATCGCTACGTTCGTGCCGGGTACGCAATAGATGTCGTAGAAAAAGCTTACCGCTGAAGATATTGCTCCTCGGTAACCGGCTCCATCCATGTCACGGCGCTACCATCGAGAGCTTCCTGAACGGCAATGTGCGTCATGGCCGTAGCGGATGTGGCCCCATGCCAGTGTTTATGGCCGGGTGGACACCAGATTGAATCGCCAGCATGAATTTCTACCCGGGGCTCGCCTTCGCATTGCGTCCATCCTTTGCCCGAGGTAACAATCAACAGCTGACCGAGAGGATGAGTATGCCAGTTAGTTCGCGCCCCCGGTTCGAAAGTAACTGCGGCGGCTGTCACTCGAGAAGGCTCCGCGGACAACATTCGTATTTTTTTCCTGATTGTACATTGTTGAAGCCATATGCTGTAATAATCGCATCAGCATTCGATATCCGAAATGCTACTTGACCGCGTACGCATACACAGCGCACACTATGCACATGGATCAACTGGGCGAGTATCTGGTTCGCAAAGGCGTCATTTCCACGGCCCAATTGATCGAGGCGCTGGAACAACAGCGGCGCGCGACCGAAAATCTGTCCCTGTTTGCCGTATCGGAAGGCTTTATTCCACCGGAGGATTTAGAACGCATCATCGCGCATCAACTGGAGAGCGGGGAAAGTTTTGAAGAGGCCCTGCTCAGTCTGCACGTTTTCAGTCCTGAACGTCTGGCCGAGTTTCGTCGGATCAAGCGCGATTTTCGCGTACCCCTGGGCGAGGTACTGATTCGCCGGCGGTATCTTACGCGCGCGGAATTGCAGAAATGGATTGAACGTTATGAAAATCAGATCCAG
>JAGRMX010000504.1 GCA_020441025.1 Leptospiraceae bacterium | reverse complement strand
GAGGGATGAACAAAATCGCACCAGGGTCCGAATGAATGTATAGCGTTCCGGATTGATGATTCTACCGGATGGCTCTTTCTGCCCACGCAGCAACGTACGTATTTTGCCGATGAAAGCGGAGCGAACCCTGTCATTGTAACCGCTGCGACTGTAGCGATAGGGGGAAAGCTCATTGATAAAGCCCTGAGCATAACGGTAGAATTCTTCGACGTTGTTTTCTACCCGACGTTGTTCTGCTTCCGAAAAAATACTGATGTAGTTGCGCAGGAGAGTCAGGGCCGCGGCCAATTCGTCATCACCGGTGTGCCGACGAACCAGAGTGTAAAACTCTGAATTCATACTGAGTTCAATGAAATCGCGCCAGGTCTCAACGCTGGTTTCGACCGTGTTCAGTTCGTCTATGAGTAGCTCACTGGTCATTGGCTGGCGACATCCACCGGGGGCAAGGATCACAGATCCTGTATACACGAAAAAAGAAATCAGGGAAATTACAATCAATTTTCCATCGCCGCCGCTTTTCAGCCGCCAAACACATGGTTGCCGAACATATGCCCGCGCCCATAAGTACCGTCGCCGGCCACAGAGCAACGGCGGCCAAACCCGGGATGTCGTTAAACGCCGTATGGTAACCGGACTCGACCCCGCTAAAATCACTTTACTGTGTACTCAACGCCGGGGATCTGTAATGCACTGTCCCGGCGACCGCAAATTCATCCTGGTCGCCAGCATACCGGGACAGGGGAGCAAGCTATGATAGTTGAAGACATCAGCATTGCTGAAATTAAGGCCCGGGAGATTCTGGATTCCCGCGGCAATCCGACGGTGGAAGTGGACGTGCATCTGGCGGACGGCATGGCCGGACGCGCGGCGGTACCTTCGGGGGCCTCTACCGGTGAACATGAAGCCCTTGAAATGCGCGATGGCGATAAACAGCGCTACCTGGGTAAAGGGGTTCGCAAAGCCATTGAAAACATTCATGAAAAAATCGCTCCGGCATTGATCGGTCGCAACGTATTTCGCCAGCGCGAGAATGACTACTTCATGCTCGAAATGGACGGCACTCCCAACAAGAGTAAACTGGGCGCCAATGCCATTCTGGGTGTGAGCCTGGCCATGGCCCGGGCGGCGGCCCAATCCCTGGGATTGCCCTTATTTCGCTATCTGGGCGGAGTCAATTCCCACGCCCTGCCGGTGCCCATGATGAACATTGTAAACGGCGGATCGCATGCGGATAACAATGTCGATTTTCAGGAGTTTATGATCCTGCCTACCGGCTTCCCCTCGTTTCAAGAAGCGCTCCGGGCCGGCGCGGAAATCTTTCACCATTTAAAAAAGCTGCTGCATGATCGCGGTCTGGCCACCTCGGTGGGAGATGAAGGCGGCTTCGCTCCGAACCTGCACAGCAACGAAGAAGCCCTGCAGGTCATCATGCAGGCCATCGAATCGGCCGGGTACCGGCCAGGGGAACAGGTTCTGCTGGGGCTGGACGTAGCCTCTTCCGAGTTTTATGACAAAAACGAAAAGGTCTACGTGCTGGGCGCCGAGAATAACGCCCGTAAATCGAACTCGGAGATGGTAGCCATCTACCGCGATCTATGCGATCGCTATCCCATCATCAGCATTGAAGATGGGCTGGATGAAAACGATTGGGACGGCTGGAAACAGCTCACGACCGAACTGGGCAAAAAAATTCAGCTGGTGGGAGATGATTTGCTGGTTACCAACACGCGCCGTCTGGAGCGCGCCATCCAGGAAGGAATTGCCAACTCCATCCTGATTAAGGTCAATCAAATCGGCTCTTTGACCGAAACTATAGAAGCGGTCGAAATGGCACAGAAAGCCGGTTATACGGCTGTGATCAGCCACCGATCTGGCGAAACCGAAGACAGTACCATCGCGCACATCGCGGTGGCTACCAACGCCGGCCAGATCAAAACCGGATCACTGTCCCGCACGGATCGTCTGGCAAAATACAACGAATTGCTGCGCATCGAAGAAGAACTGAGCGCCCAGGCAGTTTATCCCGGTCGGGCCACTTTTTATAACCTGGCCTGAAATAGCCAGACCGGCGGATAGCCCCGGATCAGCACAGGGTCCGGGGCGCCAATTCATCGCGGGAAAAAACCGGTATGATCAAACCCGCGTACATATTCGTATTCATGGCATTGATCGCCACTCTGGCAGGATACGTACTGGTATTCGGCGATGTAGGCTACCTGGTCCATCGCAGCACCCAGAAACGGTTCCAACTCTTACAGGACGAGATTTTCGCCCTCGGAAAAAAGAACGAACAGCTAACCGATCGATATTACCAGCTAAAAGAAGATGCTGATCCCGGGACCGATTCTGCGCATGACGCATCCGAAGCCGCCTATCTGGATTCAACCGATCGGGTGACGATTCTGAAATTTGAGACCGCTCCGCCCGAAAGTACCGGAACCGCCGATGAGCTTTTCTTTCGTTCCAACGGCGAACTGGATTTGAATCGGGCGCGGGTTCTGTTTTTATTCGCCATGTTTCTGGTGACCCTGATCGGTTATTCTATCCTGGCACGCCGGACGCACAACGATCATCATCCCGCCGATCGACGCGACTTCGCACAACCGGGAACAATCCGGACCGAAAGCGGCTAGGGCTGAGCCAACGTCGCTGAAAACTATGCAGGCATGGCTATCAACCGATGTTCAGTAACAAACAGGCTGCTTAAAAAAATTGTCACATATAGAA
>JAGRMX010000503.1 GCA_020441025.1 Leptospiraceae bacterium | reverse complement strand
ATGAAGGTGGATTGGATTTAGAGCGCGAAACCAGATTGCTATTTGGACCGGCTACACGCGGCTGAGCCAGAGAATCGTCGAGCACATATAAACTCAATCGTGTGAAGGCATCAATTTCATCCGGTACAGGAAGGCGGTATTCAATTCCATTTTGGTTGGAATTCAGCGGTCGATCATACGCAATTACAACCCTTTTGTGCCCACGCGGCGCAATCGGGAAAATGCGCGTATGAAATCGATTGGAACCGGCCCATTCTGAAAGCGCCGGATCAATTCTTCGCCGGGTAGTCTCTTCATAAACCTCTCGACCCTGTTCAGGCTGAACTACAGCAGCCGGTCGCAATTCACCCCAATCGATAATATCCTCATCCGGGCCCCTCCAGGTGGGATCCAATCGAATGGTCGCTCCCAATAACCGATTGGGGGCTGTGCGACGTGGATTCAACCATGCCACATTGCGAGCAGTCTGCCCGGATTGAATTCCTGTACCCTGGTACATGGCCAAATATGTGGGCACCGCTCCATCCGGAAGAGCCAGGGTGAATTCCCCGGCCAATTGCGCTCTGGAAGGATTGCGAAAAATCAGATCCTGCACAACTCGGACCCGATGCCCGACCACTAATACCGAAATATCATGAGAGATCAGTGGCAGTGCTTCCAATTCTGTTGAACGATACCGCGCCAGCATTTCCGGGGCTTTGATGAAATCCTCCTCAGCCAACCGTAGCTTATCGGCCGCAACCATCTGGTTTTGATAATCGCCTGTCGGAGTGCCGACATCCAATCCACCGGATACACCCTGTAAATAGCCTTCGCTACCGGCGGCTCCAGGCTTTGTAGCATCAGAGCAAAAAGAGGCGGTCAGGCTAAATACCAGGAAAATCGAGATGAACGAGAATTTACGAAGATGCATGGGGACGGATTTCATGTGGTTTCCTCAGTTAACAGACGACTTTTCGGCCAATTTCCGGAGCTGATTTTATAAAATGTGTCGGAACTACGCAAGCACATTGCCTATTTGGACGAATTCCCGGATCGCGAAGTTCAGACACCCGCGTGTTTGAGTTGCATTCCGGACATAATGGCGCATGCTGGGCCGGGGGAAACCATGCAGAAATTGAGTTCAACACGAAAACTGCTCTATTCAATGGGCGGATTGACCATGAATATCACCAATCTGGTCATATCCCAGTGGTTGTATAAGTTCTACGTAACCGATCGTCACATACCCGAGCCGGGCTGGGAAATCTTCGGCTGGACCATTACCGCCGGGATTCTATTCGGATCGTTTATTTTTCTGGGCCGTATCACCGACGCCATTACCGATCCACTGGTAGCTTATTGGAGCGATAATACCCGATCTCGCTTTGGACGGCGCATCCCTTACATATTATACGGTATTATACCGTTCGCGGTTGTCTTTGCCTTACTGTGGGCCCCCCCGGTGGACGGACCATCCTGGGCCAATGTGATTACTTCCTTCGTGTTGGTGCAGGCATACTTTGTGTTATACACTATCGTAGTTACGCCATATCTCGCGCTCCTACCGGAGATCACGCCCGATCAAAAAACGCGGGTTAATGTCAGCACCCTGCAGGCATTGTTCACGATGTTCGGTACGATTCTGTTCGCAGCGCTGGGACCGTTGATCGCCGCATTTGGGTATACGGCAACCGGAATCATTGTAACAATCATTGCTGCTCTCTTTCTTATGCCCACGCTATTTGCAATACGGGAACAACAACGACAGGAAGCCGGTGGTAAAAAAATCACATTGCGACAGTGGATTGTTATGACGCTGCGCAATCGACCTTTTGCGTATCTGATCGGAGCCACTTCATTGTTCTGGTACGCCCTGAACATGCTGATTATCTTTGTACCGGTTTGGAATCAGAAAGTGCTCGGACTCGGCGAGGATGCCGTCGCGCTTATCATGGGTCCTTTTATAATACTAAATATTATATTTTTTATAATATTCAACCTGATCGCCAAGAGATTTGGAAAGTATTTCGCATTTCTCTTAACATTGCTCGGTTCAGCCATCACCATACCGATGATTGGATTGGTCGGGGTTGATGCATTCTGGGGCGATTTTTCCGCACATGTGTACTCAATCGATTTTATGGCGTCTATTCTACCGGATTACAATCCATGGGTTGTGCAAACCATGGTTATGGTTTGCCTGGTAGCGATGCCCATCGCCGGTTTTCTGATGTTGCCATTCGCCATTCTGGCCGACATCGTCGATTATGACGAAAAACAAACCGGAAAGCGGCGCGAAGCGATATTTTTCGGCGTGCAGGCCATCTTTCAAAAATCGATGATTGGTGTTTCCGCATTGATGCTGGGGTTGTTGGATGTCACGCCCAATGAATTAACCGATTTTCAAGATGCCATGGGTGGCCTGAAAATCGCCATTTATACGGCCGGCGCAGCCTGTTTCGTTGGGTTTCTGATTTTTTTAGGCTATCCCATCCGCGATACGGGCGGCCAAATTCGTCTTGTACCCAATCGATTTGATAACTTTTTAAGAGATAAAATTTTCCGACAGTCCGAATAAAGATTCTGCTGACCATTCAAACGTGTCACAGGGTCGTGATATAATGGAAGTATGGGGAGGGGTTGGCAGCCCCCGTATATAGTACTGATATTGCAAAACCCGCGCCAGAAAATCGGATCAAACCGACAAATCGCACGCTGAATATAATAAAACATTACTATCCCCGCACATCAG
>JAGRMX010000502.1 GCA_020441025.1 Leptospiraceae bacterium | reverse complement strand
GCCTCTCTTATGAACACCCAACGCCTGACTGCGGTGCATGATAGCCTGCACGAACTCCATCGGCCCCGGTGCGACCAATAGCCGGCCCGATCCGGTACGGCAACAAATTGAAAATTGCGGCGATCCGACGCTCAGTACCAACGACTGTTTTCGGCAGCTCACGTGCATCGCAATATAAACGAGGATTCAATATGAGTTTACTGGTCAAAGCCAATCAAAGCGGACGCGAGATCGTCCAGATCACCCCCGAGCGCGCAGGCTGGGACTACGTCGGATTCAGTGCGTTCCGCTTACAAGCCAATGAAACCCTGGAAATCCCGGCTGATGCACGCGAACACTGCGTGGTCGTGCTGACAGGCGTGATCAGCGTACGCAGCGATGGCGAGCAATGGCGCGAAATCGGCGAACGCCAGAGCGTGTTTGAGGAGCGCTCGCCGTATGCGGTTTATCTGCCCAATGGCCGTGCCATTGAAATCAGCGCACACAGCAACGCTGAGGTCGCCCTGGCCAGCGCACCGGGCCAGGGCCGGCACGATTCACGGCTGATCGAACCCAACCGTATGAAGCGCTCAGTGCGGGGCAAAGATCTGAATACTCGCTATGTATGCGACATACTGCCAGAGACCGAACCGGCCGACTCACTCCTGGTTGTGGAGGTCATCACCCCCAGCGGCCACGCTTCGAGCTATCCGCCGCACAAGCACGACACCGATAATGCCCCGACTGAAAGTGTGCTGGAAGAAACCTATTACCACCGGCTGAACCCGGCTCAAGGTTTTGCTTTTCAGCGCGTTTATACCGACGACCGTTCAATCGACGAAGCGCTGGCGGTAGAGGATCACGATGTAGTGATGGTTCCGCGTGGATACCATCCGGTGGTAGCCCCGTATGGCTATGACTCGTATTACCTCAATGTCATGGCCGGGCCGAAACGCGAATGGCATTTTAAAAACGATCCGGCGCATGAATGGATCATCTCAAAATAAGCGGACGCCTTAGCGCCGCGCGACTGTAAATCCATTTTCAGTTCATTTTCTCCAGCCCGGCGCGGTCGGGTTTAGGGGACTTTTTGTCCTCGGAATACGAATATGACCGAACATTTGCCGCATGGCATCTTGCCCTGTTTGGGGCTGAGCGGATTGGCACGGCACATACCCGAAACATCGTCGAGCATCCGGCAGCGACGTTGCGCTATATTATCGACCCGGTTGCGCAAGCCGATTATGAGTCGCTGGTCAGTGGCAGGCACGTGGATATATGCTAAATCTCAAGCTTTAAGTCTGGCAAAAAATTGTGTGCAGGCAAAGAGTAAACTTAACCTGTCCGTCCTCGCTGACGCGCAGCGTTTAACTCAGCTGGCGTAAATTTTTTGATGTCTGGAATCGTAAGCAACTGGTTCACCTTGATCTGGTTCCAGTTTGGACCTATCTCGCCCTTATTTGCGTCATAAATAAGCGGCCATAAAAGAACATCGTTCCAGTAGCGCCTGGCGATAATCGAAAGGCTCTCGCCGCTGGCGACAGTGTGTTTTGTTCCGATCGGTTCGAGCTCAATATGCGACCACACAATCCGATATATTCCGCCTTTATGAATCAATTTGTTCAACACCTGTTCTTCTTTGATGTTGGCATCGGCATATGGCCGACGGGGTCGACCTGGATCATAATAAATGTAATGGCGGTTACCTGTGTTCAAAAGCGAAACCCAATGTCCAGATGTAGGCCCTCCAATGGCTAAGGCTACGGCATCGCGGCTGGGTTGCAATGGCATATGCTGATGCAAAATCGTACGGATGGATTCCCTGTCTCTTACACCTTCGGCTGACATCAGAGGGTTGGGGTTAGTCCAATCCGCCTGATAGCCGTAACATTTCATAGATGCCAGATATGTGACCATTGCCATGCCATTGGCCAGAGCATTTCCCCCAGTTAGTTTTCCTGAGGGTTTATCCGGGGTGGCAGGATTTAAGGAAATATTTCGAGCCCGATAAACTTCTTCCCGGCTCATCATCATCGACTGAGGTGAATGGGGACCATGCTTATCCCACAGCCGTATAACGTATCCAGCGAAGTAACCACAATCCATCGAAGGCAATTCCTGTCCTACATATTGGTATAGCTCTTTTTCCGGCATGACGAACCCCTTGCAAGTATTCTGTTACTGTTCTGGAAATCAAAGTATTCCGCGAATACGTTGAAGCCAGCATGATAGTCAATCCAATTTATAAAGTACGATTATTCCCGGACGGGCGCGTATGTCGTGACAATCCGCACCCAAAACCACGCCTGTCTGTTTGGGGAAATTGTGAACGGTCAAATACCATTAAATGATGCCAGACAGATGGTTAAACGGTGGCATTTCGAGCTGAAAAACAAATTTGCCGACATCGAATGAAAAAGGGACAGACTGTGGAAATCTGCAGATCATCAAGGAACGCACGTACAATGATGCCAATCCATAACAAAGAGGCCCGCGATGAATAGATTATCAGAATCAGCAAACTCGATTGCGGTACTGCTGAAACAGCGACGCGAAACGGTTGCGGTAGCCGAATCATCAACGGGCGGTCTGATATCAGCTGCACTGCTCGCGGTACCTGGCGCATCCGCGTATTTTGTCGGCGGCGGCGTGATTTATACCCAAACAGCGCGGGAAGCGCTGCTGGGCATCAACATGGCAAATTTCCCCGATTTGAGGCCGAGCACGGAAGCGTATGCCCAACTGGTTGCGGATACTATGCG
>JAGRMX010000501.1 GCA_020441025.1 Leptospiraceae bacterium | reverse complement strand
TGGCTCTGTATGTGTTCAGCAATAACCGCGAAAATACCGAACAGATATTGAATCGCACTTCCTCCGGCGGAGCGGTGGTGAACGACGTGATTGTGCATCTGGCCAACAGCCATCTGCCTTTTGGCGGCGTAAATCACAGCGGACATGGTAGTTATCACGGAGAATTCGGCTTTCGCGCGCTCTCGCATGAAAAAGCCGTGCTACGCCAATCGCGATTATTCTCCTCGATTCGTCTGATGTATCCGCCGTACACGAATCTGGTAAAAACAATCGTCAACTTTACGCGTAAGTTTCTGGTTTGATCGATCGGGTTTTTGCGGCCCATTGCGACTTTATCCAGAAAAAGGGTTGTAACCCGTTCTGGAATCGGAGTAATATGGTTACCCTTAATTTTTAGAGGAGGCGATGCGATTCGCTTCCCGGCTGGAGGAAGATTATGTCCGCCACCGCAGCAATGCCCGCCGTACATGCCCGGCCCAGAGATTTTCTGGATCGAAATGGTCCGTTGAGCTTTGGATTGATTCTGTTTAACTGGGCGGTTGTTGCTGTGTGTATTCTGGCCGGCGAGTTTTTTCAGCATCCGCTGGTATATATTCTTTCCGTGTGGTTAATCGGCACCCGAATGGTGGCCCTGGCCGAGGTGATCGGGCACGACTCGGTACATTACAATCTCTTTCAACGGCGCGGATTGAATCGCTGGTTGGACTTCATGTGGTTTTTGCCGCTCTTTGAAACCTGGGAAGGCTATCGCGAAGCGCACCAGCGCCATCATAACGAGTTGTTCACGGAAAACGATCCCGCCGTGCAGGATTATAAACGCTGGGGATTGTTCGAACCCGGTCGCAATTATTTCTGGCTATGGTTTATTCGTCCGTTTTTGTTTTTTGATACGCCGTACCTGGTGAAATCCGTAGTTCATGGATTGTTCACCGACCGACTGTATGCTCTGCGAATGGCGTCCCTCTGGGTGCCCGTTCTGATCATCTGCGCTCTGACAAACACCCTGGATATTCTATTCTATTACTGGATCATACCGTACCTATGGTCTTATCCCGCGTTGATTTTCTGGAGCGAAACCGGCGAGCATTATAAAACGACCACCGGCCAGACCCGCAATACCCTCGGCTTTCTGGAGCGCTTTTTTATAAGTCCGCACAACGACCGCTACCATGCCATTCATCATCGCTATGCGAGCATTCCCTGGTTTAATTTGAAACGAGCCACCGACGCCCTGATGGAGCCGGTGGAATACACGCGCAGCAGCGGCTTTCTGGATTTGTATCGACAGTTCAAGGCGGACGTCCCCTTTTTAAATCGACCTTCGACCTGAAGGAACGGTCGGAGCATCCGAATCCTGTGCGTTCGTTTCAATTTACTCGAAAGCGGCAGAGAATTTCGGCAGCTGACGATCATGGTCCGGCCCGGGAAACGTTGTTTTAATTGAATCGGGGGTAGTCAGATCTTCCCGTGCGTTTGTTCCGGGAAGTATGTGGGAGCTACTGGAATCGAACCAGTGACCTCTACCATGTCAAGGTAGCGCTCTAACCAGCTGAGCTAAGCCCCCGTCGATTGCGTCCCTCCCGGGGGAGCGGATTTCTCCGGGCTGAAGTATTTTCGGAACCGAACGGCACTCGCCCCGATTATGTCGGCGGAACCGGGAAAGAACTTCCAGATAACATCGCACGAACCAGGAAGAAACTAAAATGGAACATCGATTCCGCTTAAATACGACAGTCTATATCGATAGCTGTAGTTAACCACTGTATGTCAATGAAATTCCATGTTAAATTGTTGACATTGCTTCTAACCAATGCCAGAGACTCTATGCGTGATCGGGCGACTGTGGAACATTCATAATATGCAACGGCAGCGCCGTACAGTACACCGGCACACTTTTTCGGACCGCTTAAATCCGAATCTCCAGTCATACCTTAATTCTACAGGGAGTCAGCACAGATGAAAAAAAAGCTCATTATAATCGGAGGGGCGATTGTCGGCCTTATTCTGGTTATCTTCATTGGCCTCTGGATTACCATCGCCTCCATTTTAAATGAAGATTTTCTCGTTTCTCAAATTGAATCCAGCATGAATTGCCGGGCGGAAATTGAAGATCTGGATGTCAGTCTGTTTTCCGCCGGTTCCATCTCCATCGATGGCGTCAAAATCGGCCCCCGGGATGACGAAGCGAATAAGGGCGTACCCATGTCCGAACGCACAACGGAATTGAAGAATCCGCTGATTGCTTCCAAATCCATTGATCTGTCCTTATCGCTGATGCCATTGTTGAGCAAACGTCTGGAGTTACAGCGACTGGTTCTGACCGAGCCCTATCTGGACCTGCGCATCCGGCCAAACGGTGAAACCAATCTCTCGCCTCTGTTTGAAACGCCCAAAATCGTGAACGGCGAACGCAATCCGGCCCTGGACGCACCGCCGGAGCCGGCCGAAGCGGAAGAAGAACCGGCGGACGGTGAAGACAAACCATTTGGCGCTTCCGATATACCGATTGCCGGCCACCTGGAGCGAATTGGAATTGATAACGGAGAACTTAAACTGGGGCTTTCCAGCGGCGACAGTCTGCACGTGCAGGGACTGGACGTATTTTTAACCGACATCGATGTCGATCCGGCCGATCTGGCGAATCACAATTCGGCCGACCTGGAAATCAACGCGGATGTGCAACTATCCGATCGAGCCGGCAATGAGAAAGGTATGTTTCTGGTGCGCTCGACCGGAACCATC
>JAGRMX010000500.1 GCA_020441025.1 Leptospiraceae bacterium | reverse complement strand
AGAATCAGCGAATGTCATCAGCAAAGCAATGCCCACAATTGTGGGCATTGCTTTGCTGATGACATTCGCTGATTCTTTTGCCAGGGCACATATTCTCAGGTATCGAACACAATCCGGTTACATCAACATGCTTGCGGCTGATCATTATGCGCTTGGAGAGTTGCGTGCGGCCAATCGCCCGCTGATACTGTTTCTCGGAAATTCAGTGGCGACTTTTTATGATTATCATAAAATCGAGGCTCAGTTGTCCCGCCTGTATGGCGACAATTTCAAGATAATGGGATTGGCCAGGCCCGCGCAAACCATTGCGGATATGAATGTGCTGCTGTCCGTTGTGCCCGAAAAGTTGCCCGCCTTTTTTATCGTTCAAGCACCGGACCGACAGGTATCAGGTAAGACATTTGTTTCTACAATCAGCACCACCGAGTTGACTTCTCCATCGGTCTGGATGCAGGTCGGCCCCGAAATCATATGGAAACATAAAAGTGCGGAAGATTTCAATCGAGCTATCCTGTATCGAATACTCCCATCCTATAATTCGATGACAACATTGCGTAGCATGCATGATTATATATATGGCCAGACGAATTTCCTGGAGTTTCGCAGACAGAAGTTGATTCAGTCTGAGCCACATCTTGCGCAACATCTATCTTTTAAAGAACAGTTGCTGGATATTGTGTACCATTCTGCTCGGTATCCTGACGAAGAGGCGAAATACCTCAATAGTGTGAACAGTGGATCGGATCAAGATTCATCTGAGTGGGGTAATCCGGGGATTATTCAAAGAGATCAATGGCAGCGAGCCCTGGAATATATCAACTCCGCTGAACATCGCGGAGGTCTGGTTTTATTTGCTCCGGTAAAGTATCCCACCAACGTGCATTTCTTTTATACAATCGCCCGAGATTTATTAAAAAATTACAATGATATTCCGGTAATGGATTTGCGCGCTGAGGCTGCACCGGAAGAATTTCTGGATGATGTGCATGCTATTAATCCCAGCACGCACATACTTAATTCACTCTGGGAGACGGAGCGAGGACCGTATTCCGGAGACATGTCGGCAATTGACATGCAAACAGCCGGTTTGAGCATCAGGCCTCAACAATTGAATACTGCGGATATTGAATTGTATCCGTGGTATGCATCCTTCGCTCCGGACTATTACGCAAGCAGCGATGTGGTTTTAACTTATCGAAACAGGCTGGTTCCTCGCATTGATGAGGCGGGGTTGTATGCCCCTCGAAGCATACCTGAAAGATACAATGGTCTTCATCAGGGTTATAAAATAGACAGTACCCTTTTTACCCTTGTAGATCTTGATGGGAGGCCTGAATTGTTTCGTCTATTTCGCATTGAACCGGGAGAATCAACCGTAGATGAATTGGAAGATCAATTCGTGTGTATCCGTCTGGAGCTTAACGCAGGTCAGAGGCGGCTGCTGCACCGGATATATGTCAATGACAGGTTGATTGGCGAAGCTGGAACGCAGGAACCGAATATGAATTTTGGTGCGTGGTTAATCCACAACGATAATGTGTTAATAGTTTTGCGAAAGGACTTACTCATTCGAAACGTAGAAATTGAAGTTATCAGATCCAATCGGATTCTGGGGGACGCGCTTGAGAAGTATATCAAACGCCATGAGAATTTTTCCAGTATTTAAAACGGACAGGATCATCGCATATACACTTTCAAAGGCATAAAAAAGCCCCGGCTCTTGTTCAAGAGATCCGGGGCTCAGCGGTCGGCTTATTGTCTGTTGATGGTTAAGCTTTCGGTCCGTGAGCGGTGAAATCAAACTCAGAACCGGAATCCAGGTATTGTTTGAAATTGTTCACAAACATGCTCGCCAATTTGCGTGCCTGGTTTTCATAATCCTCTTTTGTTGACCACGATTCCCAGGGCAACAGCAACTTGTGATCCACAGAACCCATACGATTGGGAATATCGAGATTCAGAATGTCATGATGTACATAATCATCGTGTTCCAGCGAGCCGTCGAAAATTCCGTCAATGATGGAGCGAGTCAGTTTGATTTTCATGCGCTGACCGACGCCATATGCGCCACCGGCCCAACCGGTATTGACCAGGTAAGCGCGTGTATTGTGCTTACGCATTTTTTCACCCAGCAAACGCGCGTATTTTGTAGGATGCAGGGTCATGAAAGCCGCGCCGAAACAGGCCGAAAAAGTGGCCACCGGTTCGGTAATGCCGCGTTCTGTACCGGCCACCTTCGCGGTGTAACCGGAAAGGAAGTGATACATAGCCTGCTCAGGAGAGAGTCGCGCTACCGGTGGAAGTACGCCAAACGCATCGCAGGTTAAGAATATAATGTTGCGCGGATGATCGCCGAGGCCGTCTTCAATCCGATTGGGAATGTGAAAGATAGGATAACTTACGCGGGTGTTTTCGGTTTTGGAACCGTCCGAATAATCGACCACTCCATCGCTGCCGATAATCACATTCTCAAGCAGTGCATCCTTTTTGATGGCGCCATAGATCAGCGGTTCGTCATCCGGATTCAAATTGATGGCTTTGGCGTAACAACCGCCTTCCAGATTCCAGATGCCCTGGTCGTCCCATCCGTGTTCATCGTCGCCGATCAGAGGTCGATTGGGGTCGGTGGACAGCGTGGTTTTACCGGTTCCCGATAGACCAAAAAATAGCGCTGAATCTTTGTTTTCGCGACCCACATTGGCGGAGCAGTGCATGGTCAGAACGCCGTCCAGGGGCTTGTAGTAGTTCATA
>JAGRMX010000004.1 GCA_020441025.1 Leptospiraceae bacterium | reverse complement strand
CGGCTTGAGATGATCTGCGCTACGTATATAATCGATTTGAATTCGTTACAATCGGCGCCTGCTCATTGCGTTGTTTGTTGCACCTGTTGTAAGAGCGCCCTGGTTTGAGTGCGCGATGAGTGAATCAGATCCAGTTTGGCCGCGCGGGTCATTTTTTTGATGGCGCTTTCTCGTTTCAGCGCGCCGGAACGATCCGGACAGGCCTCGGCATAGCGAACGCGGCCGGGCCCGCCGAGGCGGAAGTAGCGTGCACCCTGGCCAGTGTTGTGCTGAAATAAACGCCGGACCAGGTCGGTGGTGCACCCGGTATACAGTGTGCCGCGTTCAGTTTCAATAATGTAAACAATCCACATATCGAGCGCGCCGTATTCCCGCGCGTATTTCTTCCCTGGATAAGAAAACTGTATACGTCGAAAAACAGCTCAGTACGATTTAGTGAATGGACAGGCGAGCTCAACTTCTTTTTTTAGAGCATGACCCGGGACGGTCTCCAGGGCCTTTAGATAAATGTGTGATTTTCGGTACGGGTCCGTTGGCGATTGCGCAAAGGATTGCCGTTTAACCTGATTTCGTATAATGCGGGAACGCGACCGGGAAACGTTTACATGCAACAGCTCAACCAAAAAGTTACAGTCGGTTTAATCCAGCGCGCTATCGATACGCCTGATTTAGCGCACACGTCTCGAAATCAAAACCTGCAGGCTACCATACGGGATATCCGCGAAGCGGCCGAGCGGGGAGCACGCATCATCTGCACTCAGGAATTATTTCTCGCGCCGTACTTCTGCCTGGAAGAGCGAACGGAGTGTTTTGATCTGGCGGAACCGATTCCGGGTGATACGACCGCGCAGTTATGTCGATTGGCCTCCGAGCTACAGGTAGTGATTATCGCGTCGCTGTTCGAAAAGCGTATGGCCGGTGTGTATCACAATACCGCCGCCGTCATCGATGCGGACGGTACATTGCTGGGTATTTATCGTAAAATGCATATTCCGGACGATCCCGGTTACTATGAAAAATTTTATTTCACGCCCGGAGACCTGGGCTACCGGGTATGGGATACGCGCTACGGTCGTATTGCGGTGTTGATTTGCTGGGATCAATGGTTTCCGGAAGCGGCCCGGGCGGCGGCCTTACGCGGCGCTCAGATTTTATTTTATCCCACCGCCATCGGTTGGCACGATCAGGAACGCGATGCGCTGGGGGAAGCTCAGTTCGACGCCTGGCACGCGGTACAGCGCGGACACGCGGTCGCCAATGGCATGTACGTGTGCGCGGTCAATCGCGTGGGACGTGAAGGCGAGTTAACTTTCTGGGGGCGTTCATTTATATTCGATCCCTTCGGACGAGAGTTGTATCGCGCCGGGGAAGCGCCTGAAATTATCGTACACGAACTCGATTTGCATGCCATCGAAGAAACGCGGCGCATTTGGCCGTTCTTACGTGATCGTCGCATTGATTCGTACGCCGAGTTACAGCAACGGGCCATTGATTGATAATTCGATTGCGTTAATTCTGGCTTTACTTTTTTCTATAGGCTGTATTCGTCTCTGTGAGCGAATTCGGACAGATGCATTCTAAATTGAAAACTTTCTGATTTCTTTACGGACTCGACCCGCTCAATTTTCCTCCCAATCCCAGAAGAAGTCTTTATTGGTCAGTTCCGCTTCGGCTTCCATTTCTTCCGCCATATGCTTCGCGTAACCGGTATGTTCTCGCAAAGAGGCCTGCGCCCCGATGCAAATCTGAACTTGCTCTTCCAGGTCCAGGGTTTCCTGTTCCCAGTACTCATCGCTGCCGAAGTGCGGAAAGGCCTGTGGAAAGGCAGGGTCTTCCCGGCGACGGGCAATCCAGGCCGCGTAATGCACGTAACGCATAGCGCGCAAAGGTTCAATCAAATTCAACCAGTGATCGGAGAATTCCCGAAAAGTGCGATAGCCCTCCAGAAAAACGGCCCGGCGAGCGCGTTCCGCATCATCCCGGGCCGGTAACAACATCCAGACGTCCTGCACCGCCGGACCGGTCAGGAAATCGTCAAAATCCAGGAAGAACCAACCTTCTGCGCCGTACAATAAATTGCCGGCGTGACAATCGCCGTGAATGCGATGCGTGGGTACGTCCGCCGAAAGTTCGGTGTAGATTTGCGCCATTTCCCGGGCGGCGGCCGCATAGCGATCCGAAAGGTACGCGGGAATCAGTTCGCTTTCTAATAAATATTTTAAAGGCGCTTCAATGTAGGTAGCGGCGTTTAATTGCAGTCGCCGTGATTCCGGGCGACCGGCGCCCACGTTATGAATGCGCGCCAGCAGTCGACCGAGCACTCTGGTCTGTTCCGCATCCAGTTCATCTACCGCACGTCCACCGGTGCGCGGCCAGAGCGCGTAGTAAATACCGGCCGTTTCCTGAATGCTGTTTCCGTCAGCGAAATGCAGCGGTGCGCATACCGGTATGTCCGCTTCACGCAGTTCGTACAGAAATTCATGTTCCGCCTCAATCTGTGCGCGACTCCAACGTGCCGGACGATAAAACTTCGCCACGACGTGTCGCCCGTCTTCCAGCCGCACATCATACACGCGATTTTCCAGGCTGTTCAGCGCGCTACAATGGCCGCTGGGTACGAAGCCGCCCTGTTCCACCGCTTGCAGTACGCGCTCGGGCGTCAGCGCGTAGAAAAAACCGCGGCGGTCGGGTTCGGGGAAGTCGTTGTGATTGTCCGGCATCATGTAAACTTAAAATAAAACGATCTTAATGAACGCATTAAAACCGTACCGTCCGATTCAGGGATGATTTACTCATGCTCCTGCTCCAGAGCGGAACGATCATCCCGGGGTGAAATCTCAAATCTTTCCAACAACTCCTGCACGGGTTTGCGGGTATGATCGTGGGCGTAAAAATCATCATGCACTACTATGCCGTTGTGTATGATAATATCCAGGTCCATGGTACGCGGACCCGATTTGATCGGTCCACGCACGCGACCCAATCGATTTTCCACGTTTTTTAAATAGCGATTAAATTCGTCGTAGTCCAGTTCGCTGACGACCAGACAGGCCCCGTTTAGAAAGTCGGGTTGATTCTGATAACCCACCGGTTCGGTGCGAATGATGGCGCTCAGGCCTCGCAGTTTTTGTTCTTCCTGTAAAATCTGTTTTACCCGTTCGATGTTTTCTTCCGGATGAATGTTGGATCCGATGGATATAATGTATGAATGTTCAGCCATAGCTCACGGTCCCTGTTCCCGGTGCTCCGGCGGCGACTCCAGCGGAGTGGGATGCTCCGGTTTGTAATCCGTCGCGTTGCGGCCAATAAAGTTCTCCGATTCACCGCCATCCACGAATAAAATCTGGCCGGTGAGAAAATCATTGTTCAGGATATAATCCAACGCCCGGGTAATGTGATCGGGTGATCCCATGCGCCGCAGTGGAATGCCCGCCGAGCGCCATTCCAGATAATCGGTAGTGCGTTCTTCCGCCGGTAGAATCACCCCCGGTGCGATGCCGTTGACCCGGATATACGGGGCGAATTCCAGCGCGGCCATGCGTGTAAATTCGGCCAGCGTACTTTTAGAAAGCGCATAGGCCGCATAGGGAAACTGGTGATACGCGATTTTGTTGTCCAGGATGTTGATGACGCTGCTATCACCTCCCGACGCCGTGTGAGCGAACCAGCGAGTAAGCTGAAAGGGAGCCATGAAATTTACCAGAAATTGCTTCTGCACCAGATGCATGTCGCTTTGAGCGATAGGAGCCGGATCATAAACCGATGCGCTGTTTATTAAAATTCGTAGGCCTGGAAAATGTCGCCGAACCAATTGAATGTACGCTTCATAGTCGGTGGATGAATCCTGAAAATCCAGTCCGAACAGAGCGCACTGCGCACCCATATTGCGGATGTCTGCGGCTGTGGCTTCCGCAGCGGCACTGCTGCGGTTAAAATGCAAAGCCACATGGTAGCCCGAACGGGCCATGTGCAGCGCCAGCTGTCGTCCCAGGCGTACGGCGCCTCCGGTAATCAAAACGGCCGGTGTTTGCGTACTCACGTCTACCAATCTGAGCCTGTTTCCGGATCAGGGCAACCGGTTATTCTATTCACCGGCATAGATTAATACGTTTTTATGCGCAAGAGCGCACCGTCGAAAATGCGCGGGGCGGGTTTCGTCAACAGTAAGTGATGACGCGCACTGCCGTCAAAAGCACTGCGCGTCCGGTGATGTAGCTACTATAGTAGGATGCCTTCGTTACAGACTGCCCATGTAACTGATGGTCGGCTGGCCGCCGTCTTCCGGAAAGAATACTACCAGCGGAGCCGGTAAACCGGCCTGTCCTTCTTTTTTAGCGATCCAGTATTTGCGTTCGGTCCCTTTTTGGTAATTTCCCCGGGAAGGATGACCGATTTCCGTAGTTCGCAATTCCTGAACGCGGGTAATCTGAACGGGCACCCGATAAAACTGCGCATTGGCCTGGGCTTTCTTGAATTGATAGTTCAGAGTGTCTTGATCCATTGAACTGCGATCGGCGGTTTGTAGACTGGCATGCACAAACGGTAAGACCGCTTTCGCGCTGCTATCAAAGTCCCCGCTCATTAACGCTTCCATGAACTGGTTAATAACCGCGACGGCGCTTTCATCGGTCTCATCCAGATCCACCTGCGCACCCAGGTGTTGGGTCGACAGCAGGCTCAAAGACACCATCAGAGCTATTGAAACCGGAATGAGGCGTGTAATCTTTTTTCGGGAGTGTATCATGCTACTTTGGACGATTCTACCGGATGTGAGTTCTGTGTCGCCGGGAAAAAAACGATCGGCGGCAACGGGACATTCGGTTCCTTTTCGGGTTCCTGTTCCCCTGGCTGCCGGTTCGGCCTCCGGCGTGGCGTTTCCCGGAGGCGTGCCGATGGTCAAAATTACCCTTTTCGGATTTCTCCCGTTGTTGTAATATGGCCGCATCGTACCTGAGCGGAATGAATCGTTCCCGGGAACGCATCACTCAATATACTACTAACGATAATTGATCGGCCATGAATTGTCCCTCCTGCTCAGCTGAAAACGTTTCCAGCGCTAACTTTTGTTCGAACTGCGGTCAGCGTTTGCAGGCCGCTATGCCGGTGCAATCGTCGAGAGACATGCGTAATCCGTATGAGCCCGGGCGGATGGGACGGCCGGCTGTCGCGCGCAGTGAATCGGAGGCGATTCAAACATTCTGGATTCCGAATATAATCGTCACAATATGTTTTCCCCTGACCGGCGTAATCGGCATGGTGTTTTCGGCCAATGCTCGCATGGCTCTGGCCCGCGGAGATGAAGAGCAGGCCGTGCGGCATGCCAATGTCGCGCGCATATTCTTTTTTATATCGATTGCGGGATTTGTTTTGTTCTCCTATTTACAGATGCAATTGATGCAACAATTGCCGTTCCCGACACCATAATCGAATGACGCCCGGTGCGTCGTTTCATGTTTTAAGCGTGTGTGCTTATGCTGGCATTGAAGAAAATCAAAGAACGCGGATTCAATCTACGATTATTGTGGGATCTCTTCATGATCCTGATAGCCTTGATCAACGTTTGCTTGATTCTCTTCGACTTCAGTTACTTCTGGTTGCGACCGCACATTCGTGAATATTACCCGGAAGTAGTCTATCGCTATGATCCCATCAAGGGAGTGACGGCGCATCCGCTTACGCAGAAATTTCGGCTGGAAGGCGTCAACTGGTTCGCTTTTGCGGCCGAGGCCGATCCGGTTGTCGATGCGGAAGATTTAATCAATCGTCGTGCGCACCTGCGCGAAACCATTACAATCATGGCCGAGAACAATCCCTTCGCGGATTCGGGCCAGTCCGCTAATTTGCGGGCCATATTTGATAGCATGCGTACATACAATACGGATGGAGATTCAAATGTACCGATCGATTCGTCTCCCGATGCGCCCTCCGATTTTTCCATTGCGGATCTGCTGCCGGATTTGCGCCCCGCAGACGGAGAAGTGGAAGAATACTGGACGGTGGAAGATTACCAACGCATAGCCGACGATTATTTTTTCAGCGACGTTATCGATAATCCGGAAGAGGCTGAACGGCGCCGCGCGCACTTTAAGAACGAAATCCAACCGTTACTCTCGGAGAACTATCTGCGTCAGCGTACGCGCAGCGGTGAGTATGTTGATTTTTTCATTTATATCGATGCGCCTTTTCTGGCGCTGTTTCTGGTGGAGTTTCTGGTACGCTGGGTGCTGGCCGTACGCCGCAAAGAATACATTCGCTGGTGGCTATTCCCCGTTTATTACTGGTATGATGTGCTCGGTTTGATCCCCATCGCCGAGTTGCGCTTCTTTCGTCTCTTTCGTATCATTTCCATTTATGTGCGTTTGTATAAAAGCGATTTAACCAGCGTGGGCGACGATATGTTCAGCCGTCTCGCGAAACGGTTTTATACCATTATCTCGGAAGAAATTTCCGATATGGTGGCCATTCGCATACTTTCCGAGATGCAGGATGAAATTAAGTCCGGCAGTTCCATCGACGTATATCTAAATGCCCTGGAGCCGCGACGTTCGGCATTGAAAGACCTGGCCGTTAAATATGCCGAACGCTTCACTGAAAAACGCCCCGGCATGGCCAATGCGGAAAACATGCTCGCCGAGAGTCTGGATAAGGCCGCCCGGGATGTGCCTTCATTAAAAATGGTGCCGGATTTTTTAAAAGTGCGCCTGACCAGGGAGATCGGGCTGGCGGTATTTCGCGCCATCAATGAATCTCTGGCACGCAGTATGCGCGGCGATAGCGGTCGTGAAACCATTGGTGACGTAGTGGACTTTATTATGGATGATATGATGCGAGAAGGTCGCGAGAGCGAAATCAATCGTTTTTACCAGCAGGTGGCCGTGGATGTGCTGGAAAATGTGAAAGGGCAGGTAGCGGTGAAAAAATGGAGCCAGTCCGATAAAGCGGCCGCCGGTTTACCGCAACAGCCCAATGATGGAACCTGAGCGTACATGAAGTCCGCATTTATCGCTCCTGAATTCAACCTGCCGCTGGCCTGGGCTATAGACTTCAGTTTGCCGGTTATACTGAAATCGGCGCTGAATCTGGATGGCATTGAAATCACGTCTCAAGATAGAGAGTTATTGCGTGGTTTACGTGATGAACGCGTGCTCTATATGGGCAATCATCCTACCATGGTGGAGCCGCCCGTAGCCTATCACACGGCCAACGTAATGGGCTCCCGTTTTCATTACATGGCATCGCGCACCGTATTCGATTGGTATATGGGTATTCTGGGTGAGGTGATCAAACGTGTGGGCGCCTTTTCGGTGGTGGGCGGCGGCGGCAGTCGGGAAGCAATGAAATACTCCCGGGAAATTCTGTCCGGACCCGGTGGCAAACTGGCCATTTATCCGGAAGGGATGATGAGCGGTGAAAACGATAATCTCGTTCCATTTATGTCCGGTACCGCACAGATCGGTTTCTGGGCGTTGGAAGACGCTCGCAAAAAACATGGCAACGCCGCGGACATAGTTGTCCTGCCGGCGTTTACCAAATATCTGAGTACGCTCACTCCGGAGCAGGCCCGACGAGATATAGAAATGAGTCTCACGCGCATTGAACGCAAACTGGGTATCGATCCCGGAGACCGGAATTTGTTGCGACAATTTTTAACCGTCGGACGCGTGCTGTTGGAAAAGTATGAGCAGGAATATCATATACCGCGTGCTTCCGAAACGGATTATGAATATCGTGTGGGTCGCCTGCGACATGCGGTCCTGGAAAAGGCCGCGTCTATTCTGGGTATGCAACTCGATTCGCATGCCGATGCGTTCACTAAGATCCGCGACTTATGGAACGCGGTGGAAGCGGCGGAAGCCGGGTTCCCGCTGGCCCGCCGGGATTTGAGCGCCGCACAGATTGCGGAAGCGCGCACGCATTTGAATCGGGCGTATATGTTTATCGTAATCAGACGTGAGTATTTATTGGAACACCCCTCGCCCGAAAGGTTTTATGAGTGGCTGACTCGCTATGAGAATTTCATACTCGGTCATTCGCGAATGCGACCCCGCCGCGCTCGCGTATTCATCGGGGAGCCTTTTTACATCGGGAAGTACTATGGCGTTTATCAAGAAAATCGCCGTAAAGGTTTAGAGCAGGTAACTCAAAGACTGCGCTCAGAAATGGAAAAGCAACTGGATAAGGGAATCCGGTTGACTCGCACGCTGGTGACTCCGCATGACATCGGGGAATAATTCTTTTTGTTTCGCTCTCGGTGCAGGAATCGCCTTAGTTTGTATTGAGCGCCTAACCGGCCGACCGGGCTACGGAATGTGAAGAAGATGCCGGCCGTTGATTGAGTCGCCGACCGGCATACAAACCGAATCATAAATAGATCAACTACACGTCAGACCACCGCCACCGGGATCGGTGCAGGTAAAAGTCGTGGCGGTCTTGCCCGTTTCTACCGCGCTGCAATTTCCGTCCGGCGCCTTGATGTCGTATCCGCTGGAATTGGCCGCTATGCTTGCGGTCCCCGTACCACCCGAACTGGCGATAGTACCGGATGTTCCTGTAGCGGTGTTCGCACATAATGAACCGGCTATATGAAACGAATAAACGCCGGATGTGCCCGAATTGTTGGTAATAATAAAAGTGGCGTTATTGCTGGAGGTGTTGGATGCGGCCGCTACCAGTAATGCGGCGCTCAGCAGATCGTCATCGCTGTCATCTTCGCCACCGAATGCGTCACAATGTGCAAGCGACAGGGATAGAAAGCTAATAAGGCCCAGTGCCGTAATTTTCTTTATACTCATTTAGGTCTCCGTTTTGATTCTATATTATTTTAAGTATCTCTATATAAGATAGAGCCAGTATTACCAGAAAAAAATTGACTGGATTTGAAGCAGAATAATCGACTCAGGGCGATGTGTGCAGTGTGGAAAACGTAGGCTATTGTCTTACGCGGATAAATGCAGGAGCTATATCAGGGGTTGTCGTCAAACTCTTTTAGCGGCGGGAGTGCGAATCCATATAGAGCCGCTGTGGGTTAGCCTCAAGCGCTGATTCAGAAAAATCAGGCGGCGAGAACGCCGCATTCAGCACACATCCTCAGATTTTTCTCTTGATCGGGTCACAGAATTCAGTTTGTCGGTCATATGACAGTCGCGGGATCTGATGAGTGCTGAAAATACTCCTGTGCGGTCTCCACAGAATTCCGGAATTTGGCTTGTGCTCACAGGTGGGATTTTTATTCAGAACTGTCCGGTAACCATATGATTCTGGTCAGCGATTACATGACTCGCAATCCAAAGAGCGTCCGTCATACGGATAGTCTTTTGTATGTGTGTCAGCAGATGGAAGTAGGCAAATTTCGCCATCTGCCGGTAGTGGATAACGAAGGGCGCATTGTCGGCATGTTATCGGAACGCGATCTGCGGAATATTCACGCCGCGCTGGATGTTTTGCGCGAATCGATTGAAGGCGAACACGGTCAGTTGCCCGTCGGTGAGTTAATGGTTACCGATGTAAAAACGATTGCGCCCACCGCGGAACTCCACTCCGCTGCCGGTCTTTTGAACGATCATAAAATCGGGGCGCTGCCGGTCGTGGAAAATGATCAGCTGATCGGAATTATCACTTATACCGACATTTTGCGTGCTTTTATCGATTTGCAGGTGACAACGGCCTGATCTAAATTCCTTTCGGCTGGCGACTTTATCGGTTTGTAATTGCTGATGTCTGGAGCGGATTCGCACTCGGAGAATGCCTGTATTTTTGCAACTCATTCAGCTCATCGACATCATCGATCCAGTCGGTAACCCGTAATCAAGGCGTCGCACCACGGTTTTTCTGAATATTTAAAAACATTCGCGTGAAGTTTCCGATGGCTTTGCTGATCCACACCGACATCAAGCGTAAAGCCGACGCCAGCAATATACATACAATCAAGTAAGCGCTGCGAACCGCAGATACATTGTCCTGAATGATTGTAAAAACCGGCGCCAGAAGCAGGCTGGCGTGTAAGATCAAAAATTCGTAACTGCCCAGGGATATTTGAAAAATTACCGAGCGCGATACGGCGTTTGGTGAGATTTTTGCTAATTCATATGCCAGCCAGGCTGCACTCGCAATAGACAGGTAATCTATAAGCGACGATTTCGGATAAGAGTAACCCCCGAAATGGTGATACCATGAAACGCAGAGTAAAAATAAAAAAATTGGTGATATTACGCGTGATGTACGAGCTATTATTGAAAAAAAGTTCGTAATGGCGTCGCCGGGTATTTGATTGTCCTGCCGGGACTTCTTTTCGTAATAGGCAAGGAACATTCCGCCCGCAAATACGCCGGCATAAAACGCCGCAAACGCGCCCCAGAATGTATGGTATCTCCAGTAATGAATGGATGACGGCGTATTCGAATCCAGCTGATCCACCACGTTGCGAAATAAAATTTCAATGCAGCATCCGATGATCGCCGATACAGGCCAGGCAAAACGTCCCGTATATTGATGGCATAACTGAAACAATCGAGCTATAAGCGGAAAACAAATATAAAAAAACAATTCCGCCGAGAGCGCCCAGCCAACAACGATCACGCGAAAACCGGCATTTGGAAATATGCTGTGCAGCAACAGTCCCGCATATATGTCATCTGGCACGGGCATGCGGGATGCGTGCAAAAAAGTAAGAAGGAAGACAATCCAGTACGGTAAAATTAATCGCGCCAATCGTTTTTTATAAAACATTAATATTTGTCGGGTATGTCTTAACTCTCCATGGCGGTACATTAACAGAAAACCGGATAACGTGAAAAAGATGACGACGCCGATGTGGCCTTCCGAAAACAGAATTTCATAATAGCGGGTCGTGGCGTACGGATAAGCGCCCTGTTCATAAAAATAAAAATGGTGTTGAAAAATTAAAAAAGCGGCCGCGAGTCTCAGAACCGAAAGCAGGGTCAGGGTCGGCTCTGTTTTATTAGCCTCATTCATGGGAACGGGGGTCTATAATGCGGGGCATGGCCACCGGGCCGCTTGCTATTAAGATGAACATATCCTCCGCGTGCAAACAGTTTGTCGCATTTTTGTCATTGCAGCCGATTGCATGCGCAGCGGACGCATTCTGATACTCGTACAATACGCGATAGCTTAAATTCTGTCGCTGTTGGAGAGTCGGTATCCGCGGTAGAATGAGTTGAAATTCATGATCAATTTTCAAATCTTCATTAGGAGTGAGCGACGTATCTTCACTGACATATTTATAAAAACCGCCCGGTGCATCCGCGTGCCTCCGATCCAGTATTCTACGACCGAAGCTCCTTTCTACAAGCACCTGATCATTAATAACAATCTGTATACGCACGCGTCGAAAAAGATCACCCGTCGGGAAATTATGCCCGATGCCATGTATCACCAGATGGCATTGCACTACGACGTTTCCGAGCGCCGTTTCGACCATTCGAGCATGCATCTGAATTCGGTCGGATAGCCAGCCAGGTGAATGTGGGCCGTACAGGCGATGGTGATCCCGGGACATATGGCAGGCCTGGCAGCTGATGCCCTTAAGGCCTGCATGTTGACTCCACTCGGCATACACATTCTGCATGGGCTCATCGCCATAATGAACGATTGCCGCGGGATCATCGAATGGAAAATTAAATTGATGGCAACCCGCACAGAATTCGGCCGTAGAAAGCCGTGGCTCGTAAACCGTTGGGTGCGGCGCCGGTCCTTCTTTTGAAACAGCGACCGTTCCGTCCGGAGTCATATCCTCCAATGGGCCATACTCAGGACGACTGGAAAGAATTTTACCGTTTCGCACATGACAGGCCGCACAATTAATTCCTTCGTTGCGTAATTGAATCCGCCGGCTTGCAGAATTCAATTGCATATCATTTGCTTCCAATGCTTCCGCTTCCAGAACGACATACGGACCGGAGGTCTGTGTGAACGCTTGCTGCGATAGAGGCGCATGGCAGTTTACGCACCAGATGGCGGGTTCTTTCCGAAATGCCGATTGGAATATCGGATCCACAAAGGCGCGGGCATGCATGGAGTCATTCCAGTCTTCATAATCTTCCGGATGGCAGGCCCTGCAATCTTCCGCCGAATAACTCTCGATGTTTTCGGGTAATTCCAGTGTGAGTGAAGTACGGCCCTGATCAAAGAAGTCCGCAGGATTCGGATTACAGGCGTTTGCGAGTCCCGCTGCAATCAGCGCTATGCCGGTGAAAAAGAGTGGGAGTTTTATTCCAGGCACAGGCAGACATTGGCTCCGCACATCAATTCCCTGCCGCGTATGCCGGTTAATTTTAACGTTATTGTTTCATCGAATTCGGCAAAGTCCGCGTACATCCGCTTCATCCGATAGACCGTTTCGATGCGGAGGTCGGCTTGATCCGCGCTTTCCGAAGCGTACCACCTGGCCGATTTTATTTCACCGGTATGTTTACGATACCCATGTGTCGCCGCGCCGCTCAGTACTTCAACCTGTCCGTCCGCGTTTAGAATAAACTGTTCGGTTTCATGCGATCGACAGTGCGCAAATGAATAAAGTATCGCTTTGAATTCCGCCTGCGACATCATATTCTCCTGATCCCACGGAACTTTATCAGCATTCACGGCGGGGAAATACAGTGTTTTTCCCTGGATTGCTTGAATGGAAATAGGCTCACCCGACGGGCGGGCGACATACTGTCGCACCAATTCTTTATAGTCCTCCCGTTCATGCAGGGATTCCAGATCGGAATCCCGGGTGAACCAGCGTCGCCGTTCGGTATCCATTTCAACCGCCACGCGCAGTGTCCGCATGGCCTGGTCCGGGCGCTCTGTCAACGCCAGAATACATGCCAGTTGATAATAGGGCGCGGGAAAAGACGGATCGATACGCGCGGCTTCAATATACAGTTTTTCCGCTTCGGCATAGTTTTGATTCTCCGTATGTAGTTGATGCGCGCGGGCATATATTTCTTCGGCCTGAATCCGATCTCCGGCCTCATTGGTCTGCTCGGTGATGTCGGTTATATCGTCCGTACAGGCGCCGAACATCAGGGAAAGGGCGCCGACCAGAATGAGAGGAATCGCTTTTTTAAAGCGGAATACCTTCTTGAAGGAATGAAGCCGATGGAAGACCGGATGAAAAATCATTGCGGAGGATTGCAATAAGGAAACCGCACTGTCAATCAAATCTAAATACGTTGAAAAAAAACGGATGGATCAAGGCGCCCTGCCGAGTCGACCCCGTACGCTCGTTGCAGTACGAACTCGAATACGTAATCGGGACCGCCACATGCTATATTCAACCGACGGGAGTCGCTCCGAATGCACTTTGCGGATTGGAACGCGTCGCTTATGTCAGGTGCCACCGGGGCGCTATTACTGTTCGACGCAGATTATTGAACGCGTATTATCACAGGTGGTGGTTGCGTTGAATATAGCGGCGGCGCCCGTGGAGGTAGCGTCTCCTTCTTCGCCGCTGTTCAATGCGGTTCCATTGGCCCAGTTGTTGCAATCGTTACCCACACCCCAGGCGGCATCCAGGCCGGTCCAGGGAGTTCCGGCGGTATCAAATGCGGCCGTGAGCGGAAAGGAAAAGATGCCGCCGCCGGTCGCATTGGCAATGAAAGTGGAATCCGTTCGATAATAACTGTAATTGGCCTGCAATACCCACGAGAGCGCCGTAGTTCGATTGGTGCCATCTACCAGCAGAGCTTTGTAGGTCCCCGTGCCGGGATATCCATTTATGGCCTGCATACAGAAATTATCGGCTTCTTCGATGCCGTTGCCATTGGCTGTAGTCGGAAACAACGGCGCTATGGCCAGGCCGGCATCGTTATCAAAATCGCCGGTATGTGAATTCGTGCTGATGAAAATACGACGATCGTTGTCCGTGTTGGTAACATTCACGCTTACCGGACTGTTGCCGTTATAATTACCGTCGGCGCTGCTGGTGCTACCCGGACCGGTTACGATTTGATACGCGACATTCCCGTCAAAGAGAGCGTCGTTCTGACCGGTAACCGTTACGGTTTGATCGTTGCACCAATCCCCGCCGCCGCCACAGGCTCCGACGGTAGCCGAAAATGACAGGCTGGCGGCGGAAGTAACCGCACCTTCGGTCCCATCGTTGCTCTGTACCGGCACGGTAACATCGGCGGTCGGTCGCGAGTTCAAACGAATCGTAAAGGTAGCCGTGCCGCCAATTTCGGTGGTGTTTCCGCTGATAGCGGAGATGGTATAACCGGCGGTATCATTATCATTGTTGGTCACCACCGGATCGGCCGGATCGGTTCCGTTATAGAAACCGTCGGCGCTGACCAATGCGGCGGTGTTCACTCCGGTGACGATGTTACCATCATCCTCGAAATCGTTCACCCCGGTAACGGTAACGGACGTAATGGCGTTCCAGTTACCGGTAGTGATAGTGGCGCCGGCCGGCACCGTAATTTCAGTCAAATCATTTGAAGTCATATTCACGGTTAAATCGACCGTGGGAGCCTGACTTAATGTAAAATAAAAACGAGCCGTACCGCCCGCTTCCGTGGTGGTCAACGCCGAAACACCGGGAGCCAGACATACATTCACTTTCGCCCCGTTGGTATCGCAATTATTTACGTTTAAGTCGCCTGCGGTGCCGCCGTTGTTATCCGGCGGATTCAATCCATTGTAAAGCGGATCTATGGCGCTGCTGCCGATGCCAAAATCGATTTGATAGGCCTGGTCTACATCGGTAGCGGCATCGGCGGCACCTGTTATGGTAATAGTTTGATTAACGTTCCAGTTAGCCTGGGTAAAGGTAAGAGTGGACGGACTGACGGTGCCTTCGGTGGTGTCCAGGCTGCGAATCAAATTGCCCGCCGTTCCCAGGGTTACATCCCCGGCCGGTTGGGTGGCCAGGCGCACATTAAAAGACGTGGTTCCACCGCCTTCGGTTGTGATCAGTGTATTCGGCGTGGAGATGACAAAGGCCACGGTATCGTTGTTGGCGTTGCGAGCGGCAACATCGGCGGGATTCAATCCGCTGTAATCCGTATCGGTACTGACCGCCGCGGCGGTAATGATGTTGTAATCAATGGCGCCGTCCGCCACCGGGATGGCGTCATCGACGCCGGTGATGGTTACGGTGCGGGCGACATTCCAGTTGGCCGTGGTAAACGTTAACGAAGCCGGTGAAACCGTACCTTCGAGGGTATTATCGCTGGTAAGAGCAATCACCACGTTGGCTGTCGGCCGGGAGTTCAATACAATGGTAAACGTACCGGTTCCGGCACTCTCGGTCGTAATAACCGGAGTCGCGCCGGGTGTTACAGTAATTCCGAATGTATCATCATCGATGTTTGTTACCGATACCGGACTGACGGTCATGCCATTATAGTTGGCATCACCGCTCGTAACCGAAGTGACCTGTATCTGGTAGCTCTGATTGCGATCGTCTTCAAAATCGTTTACACCGGAAATGGTTACGTTTTGCGGCGTACTCCAGTTACCGTTTGTGAATGTAATCGAAGCGGGCACGGTACCTTCCGTGGTGTCGGTCGAATTAAGGTTCAGGGTAACATTGGCGGTTGGTTGTGAATCGAGTACCACCGTAAAAAATGCCGTGCCACCTCCTTCGGTGGTAGTCAGTCCGGAAGTATTGGTTACGGTAATACCCGGTGTATCGTTGTCCGTATTGGTGATACTCACACTGCCCGGAACCGGAGCCGGCGTGTACGGCGCAAGACCGCTGGTAATGGTCATCGACGCCGTATAGACCTGGCTGCCGTCGGAAACACTATCATCGGCGCCGGTCATAGTAACGGTTTGCGGTACATTCCAGTTGGCGGTCGTAAATGTCAATGCGCCCGGAGAGGGCGTACCCTCGGTGGGCGTACCGCTGTTGACCGACATGACCACGTTGCTGACCGGCTGAGTGTTTAAGACCACGAGAAACGTATCGGTTGCTCCCGCTTCCGAGGTGGTCAGACCGCTCGTCGGATACATGGTGACGCCGCTGTTTTCGTCATCCACATTCTGTGCGGATACGACGCCTACGCTGCGCCCGCTGTAGCCGGTATCCTCACTTTGTGCCGCACCCAGATCGATACTGAAGTTCTGATTCCCATCCACTACCGCGTCGTCCTGTCCGGTGATTGTAACCGTCTGGGGTGTGGACCAGTTGATTGAATTGAAAACCAGCGTAGATGGACTGACTGTCCCTTCGCCCGTATCAGAACTGACCGGATTGATGAAAACCTCCGCGCCGGGCGGACTGTTAAGTGAAACGGTGAAAGTAGCGCTGGTGCCACTCTCGGATACCAATAAGCCGGTCTGCACACTGATGGTAAATCCGGCGTTGGCAGCAGAAGGTGGAGTGCGCAATAGCAGTAAGCTCAAGTAGCTTTCGGTGGCATTATAATCCGCACAGTTGATGAGACATATTATTGCTGATCCAATCCACCAGGGTGCTTTTTGGTAAATAGCTCGCCCGAATATGTGCAGTTTGCTTCGCATGATCTGGATCGACACTGACGCAAGTTGTATAACACTTCCAGAAGGCTTTTTTACAACATAAATGTCATATTGGCAATGTATTCTATGCGCGAGTACCGAAGATCGGACCAAAATTTCTTATGTATCCGGTCACCAGAATAGGTTAAAACCGGTTATTATCGGTCCTGATAAACAGTATCGGTTTTACGTAGTCTGAATTGGATTTCCGGTCGAATCTTCCCGGACATTTCACGCGGTTTTTTACGCGGCATCACCCGAAAATGTAAGGTTTTGGTTAGATTTCAGGCCCTTATAAAGGACCTGGTGAAAATTTGTTCTTAGCTTCGCCGAAACATTTCCGCGATTTGTGGCCGCAGCGCATGGCCGTAGGGCTATTCATGTTACTGATGGCTAAACTCGTTTTCGGGTATTTGGCCCACTTCGGTCGCGGGCAGATCGATTCGAAAGCATGTGCCTCGATCCGCATTGCTTTCAAAAGATACGCGCCCACCATGTTCCGAAATGATTTTGCGCGCAATGGCGGTGCCCAGGCCGGTACCATCGTGCTTGCCGGAAGTATAAAACGGTTCAAAAATACGATCCTGCATGTGCGCGGGGATTCCCGGTCCGTTGTCCTCGATTTCCAGACAGTATGATTGGTCGGCTGCAAAGAAACGTACGGTGAGTACGTGTTCGGGCTTATTGTCGGTAGCCATAGCTTCGACCGCATTTTTTACGAGATTGGCCAGCGCCCGTCGGAAGCGACCGTAATCCAGTAACAATCGATCGCGTCCTTGAGTTTCTAAATGCAATTGAACGCCATGTCTCTGCAATAAGGGTTGCATTTCATCCATAGTATTATGCAAAAACAATCCGAATTCCTGGCGAGTGCGTTGCAGGCGCATTTCCCCGCGCGCGAATTCACGAATTTCCCGGTTCATTTCGAGCACTTCATCCGCCGCGGAAGCGATAGCATCCAGATACTCTTCCCTGTCTTCCGTCGAAATATCCTGCACCCCGAGTTGTTCCGCAAACTGTTTGATGCGGGTCAGCGGTTCGCGGGTTTCATGTAACATGCTGGCGGTGATGCCGCCCAGAGCGGACAATCGTTCGCGTTGAATCAATTCCCGACGGGTCAAACGATAGGCGGCCATCAGAGTAAGTAGATTCAGTGTGGCATCCAGTAGAGCCCGGTCCATCCGCATCACATTGCGCGGTCGCACGGCGGTGACCAATCCTACCAGCCGCCCTCTGTGTTCCAGTGGCAGGATGTCCACATTGGGAATACCCAGATCCGCGCGGAACAGAGATTTGATGGCGCCGATATCGGGGGGCGGCATTTCACTATCAAGGGCGTTGTGCAGCCGGCGATGAAACGCGATCATTTCCGTATCATTTGTAACCGGCAATGATGTGGCGTAGTCGAAGACCGTTTCCTTTTCCGGATCAATTTCAAACAAGCAGAGATAACGATACGTCAGTGGGCGGGTGAGCGTGTCCATAACCGTACTGATACTACCATCTTCCAGCACCAGGCGCGATCCGTCATAGAGTGTTTGCAACCGCGCGACGGTATGACTGATGCGCGCATGCAGCTCAATAAAACGCTCCGACATGATCAATGCGAAGCCGATTACTACCGCGACGAAAACAAATCTACTGATGTGCGGCATATTGATAATATGCATGGCGGAGAGCACATCATTTACGGCGCTGATCATTAACAGCACCAGAGCTGCGCCCATTAATCGAGCGTATGGCTTTTTGCGCAGCACTTCCCGGGTAGCGAAGTAAATAATATACAGAGCCAGTACACAGGCCAGAACCTGCCAGACGAACAAAGAAAGGGACAGAGAATGGTAGCCGCCGGAAAACGCGAAGATTATCAAACCGGTGCTGATCAACGTAACCGGCGACATCAGGCGCGAATGACGTTGATTGAAGAAATGAGAAACGAACGCCATCAGGATGGGGCCGACGGCGAATAACAGGACATATTCGATACGCACCCGCAATAAAACCGCGTCATAAAACACGAAGTCCCGGAGTTGTGTGCGCATCAACCAGTACAGTCCCAGTATCAGGCACATCAAAGCAAACCAGAGATTGAATTGATCGGCGGTGCGTCGAAAAAAAGTGAACAGATGAAACAGCCCTACCAGCAGGTACGCCGACACCAGACAAATCGAAATAATCTCCTGGCGAAAAAAGCGTAAGTATATCGTATCGGTCGGTCCGATTCGCACCGGATCCTGCAGCGCAATCGGAAAATCACCCGGATTGCGCAGTACGATGGTCAATACCACCGGGTCGTCAGGCCGTAGGTTTAGATCCGGTATGTCCGCTAATAGCATACGCAGGTAGCCTGGTTTATAAGGTTCCCGCGATCCACGAGTGCCGATTAACTGTTCGTTAATATAGATTTCGCTGACATCCCCGAGCCAGCCCGATTGCAAAGCAATCGACTGCCGCAGTTGCAATTCCCGGATGCGATCGGAAGCGAGTGGTCTTTGTAGCGTAATCGTACTGTTTACGGGGATATTTTGACCGGGCAACCCATCCGAGCGATAAAAAACAGGCGTATGCACGGTCTCGGCGGTGATGCCGGTGGCATTTGCCATTTCGATCTCCGGATTGGAATGGTCCGAAAGCAATACCGGCGGTTGACGCAACCATTGCGATTGGAAGCCTTCGTACTGTTTGAAGGTATCGATGGTTTCGATTTTCGATTCATCCACACAGCCGATGCTCAGTGTGGAAAGCAGTACTATTATAAACCGGAAAAAAAGCCGGGTAGTGGTATGTTGCGGCTGCACAGGTTTTTCGGTCCGTACCATATATTGATAAACTAATATCTGATTTTGAATATACAAAGGTTCAGACTCATCAAGCATCGCAACTCAATGTGCGGCGCCAGCCCATCAAGTTGTGACAGTCTCAAGTTGAATCAATCCTGGGTCAATCATTCAAATAGAAATGAATCTCAATTTACATGCTGTATTTTTTTGAACATCTTGATGTCGGTTACGCCGGTCACGCCATTCATCCGTGATTCTGACAGCTCGTCAGCCCTGCGGGAGAGATTTCAATTAACCGCAAAATATGTTCGGCCCGAAAAAATAGTTGGCAAGCAGGAATTCAGTTCTACATTTCCGGCTGTCAATCGGCATGCGTTTCGCGTATCCTCAGGTTAACTGCTTCGTTTGTATACTTCTATCCTTTTTGTTGCTGCCATTACGCCAGGCGTACGGGCAGGAGCAAAAAGTGATTCATCTGGCGACCTTTCAATCTCTCATGGATGCACCTGCGCCCGATATCGAACGTCAACTGGCTACCGGGTTACGGCAACGTCTGGAGCGTAGCGGTTTTAAAGTAATCCCCGTGGAAGCGGCCGATCTGGAAACTCAGTTAAGGGCCGCAAGTTCGAATGGAGCCGCTTTTTTAATCACCGGTTATTATCGTCGTTCCGCCGTTACCGGAAACGTGATTTTATATGCGCAGATTCTGCATCCTCAGCAGGGCTATGTGATCGACGCTCTGCATGCGGATGATGCCGTGGATGTGCTGGCGGATGTCGGCATCAGCGGCGCGGAATTGCGGGTGGCGGACGAAACACGCATTGATTTATTTTCGCGACGACTGGCCGGCGCGCTGTTATCCAATCCGCATCGAAGGGAACGGCAGGAAAACATATATGAATCTTTAATCGGTACCGAAATCGGCGAGACTCGCAGTTTTCCATACAGTGCCGGAGACTCGGATTCTACCGGCGAAATCTTTGACTTGCTGGCGGATGAAAAGGCCGTATCGGTGGCCTCTTTTCTGGAAACCGATCCCTCGCGTCAACCGGCATCGGTTACTGTGATTTCACGCGAACAGATTGAACTGTCAGCCGCGCGCACTTTGAACGAAGTCTTGATGATTTATGTTCCGGGTTACTTTCTGGTGGAAGACCAGGACGATGTAATCGGCGGTTTTCGGGGATTCGCGCCGGATAGCAATTCCAAGATACTGATGCTCATGAACGGTCATAACATCAATACGGAATGGTTCTGGGGACCGCCCGACTCCATCATGCAGGGTATTGATCTGGATTACATTGAGCGCATCGAAGTGATTCGCGGCCCCGGTTCGGTCACGCTGGGACAGGGCGCACTGTTGGGAGTTATTAACATTGTCACGCGCAAAGATCTGGGCGACGATTTCGCATACATCAGCGCCGCGGGCGGCAGTGATACGTATTCGCATGTGGGCATACACGCCGGCCGGCGAGGAGCGGAAATTGAAGACTTGCGTACGTACTTTTATCTGGGCGGTACGACGTACAACGGGCAGCCGCTGCGCTCGCAAGGTTGGGCCAGGGAGAAAGACTATGAAGGATCAACCGCAAGCTTTGATTTATTTCGCGGTTTGAATGAGGAAATCGACCGGGCCGATTCACCGGGAGACAATCAACTGCATTTATTGAATACTCCGGACAACATGCAACTGGTCAATACACAAAACGTTGCAACCGGTGGAAGTCGCCTTAAAAAAACGGATAACCTTTTAGCGCTGGGTGTCATTCATTATCAACAATTTGAGTTTACCGGTTTATATACGGATCAGCAACGCGATAACTATAACTTTTATCGCGATCGTAATGAAATCCAGAATACGCTGCGCTCCGCCGGAATGGGGTATACTTATGCTCTGGGTGATCAGGCCGCCATTCGGGCCCGGGGCGATTACGCCATGGATGATACCATTCTGCATTCGCATACCGGTTTGATCATGGGCGGTACGCGCGAAATACGTTACGGAGGATCGTTGCTGTTCACTCTGGAAAAATTCCCGGATGATAACAGGTTGGCGGTGGGAGCCGAGTATCGACGCTATGATGTGGGCCTGCCGGATCGCAACGGAAATAATTTCATTGTCAATAATGTTTCGGAAGACCTGGTGGGAGACGTAAACAGTGAAAATCGATATGTCTTCTCCGATTCCATTATAGTCAGCGGATTCTTCCTGGAAGACGTATATCATTTGACTCATAGCGTCGATCTATTCGGCGGTTTGCGATACGATCGACATTCATTCTGGGGTTACCATCTGTCGCCGCGCTTCGGCGTGCTCTGGTCGCCCCTCGATGATTTGCGCTTGCGATCCTCCTACCAGCGCGGATTCCGCGGTGCTCCGGGAGTAGCCTTTGCCGGCGGTTTTCAAAAGGACGGACTGTTGCGTACTGAAAATTATGATCGCGTGGCGTCGGCTCAGATACCGACAACCGATGACTACGGCAACGCGGCTTTCTATCAGAATGTGCCCGAAGCGCGACCCGAAACGATCGATACGTATGAACTGGCGGTGGGCTATGATTTTACCGACCATCTTTCGCTGAACACAGTTTTGTTTTATAATATTGTAAAAAACATAGTGGATGTGGGCGTTATATTTACCGACCCGGATGAGTACGCCCTGCCGGAAATCGGAACCGATGAACCCGGGGATTGGAGCGGATATTTCTTTTTCAGGAATTTGCCCGGAATCATACGCAATGCGGGCGGCGAGATAACCCTGACGTATCGTCGGGACTTTCTCTCAATCGCTCTCAGTCATGCGCATGTCAGTGTGGTGAGCGCGTCGGACGAACTTTTTACGGAATTTAACGGTGGTATGTATCTTTCGGATAATCAAAAACATCCGCATCATCGCGCGTATCCGGAAGATGTCAGTCGATTGAACCTGAGCTGGCATATAAGCAAGCATTGGCGCCTTCTTTATAATCACCTGTACTACTATTATTGGTACTCGCCGTTCGGGGAGCGCGTCGTCGGACAGCACGTGGCCCATACCGGTGTGGGCTATACACCGTTGCAGAATCTGGATGTCACCCTGGAAGTGAAGAATGTATTTGATTCGGAAAAATTATGGCCCATGAACAGCAACGCCGGTGGCCCGGATATTTCCAACGGCACGCCCGCTCTGGAAGGTCGTTCTTTCTGGATGACAGTTACGTATCGGTATTGATCAGGCCGCAGTGCTCAGCTCGCCGGTATATACGATGTCATAGGCCAACTGATCGACGGCTGCGAAGTGCACACACCGTCGATGGATAACATAATCGCGTAAACCGGGGTCCTCTTCCAGTATTGTGCGCACTTGTTTTTCCAGACGCGTCTGATCGATGCGGCCGTCGGCGGATACGGGCCGACTGGCGTACAGGCGCAGACATAGTGCGAGATAATTATTATCCCAGTAACGATAGATTGCGTTCATCCGTGAACTCCGTATGTGTTTATCTGTACGGGGGCCGGTTATTTATCCGGCGTGCTCTGAAGTATGTATCGGGAACGCCTATGCGAACTTTAGGGGGGCAGATTCTTTTTCAGTGTGGGCCACGGTTATTGTAAGCGCGATGCAGGCGCGACAGCCGCTATGAATTCGCGCTATATTGGAAGTATGGGGAGGGGTTGGGCAGCCCCAGGTTATAGTATAAATTTTGCAAAACCTGCGCTATTGAATCGTGCGGGAAAAATAAAACCGTATTTTTATCCCTGCCCGCAAGCACCTGAATCACCTACGCTCATTCAAAGCGAGTCTATTGGCGGGAATGTAGTTGTTTTTCGCTCGCTGTGGACTTGAGTCAGGCTCCAGGGAGGGAGCCTACGGACACCCGGTGCACGGATGTGCCGTGTGTCCGGCGAAAGTCCACAGCGGCGAAAAACCCTTTTAGTATCGCGCCAATTCAGGCGAGCGCTCAGGCTTTCTCCAGGATCAATGCGCCGCCTACGCCGCCTCCGGCGCAAATGGCTCCCATTGAATAGCGCGCATCCGAGTTTTTCAACGCAATGATTTGATTGATCAATACACGCAAACCGGTTGCTCCCAGCGGATGCCCCAGAGCCAGCGTTCCGCCATGGGGATTCACATCACCTTTTTCCAGACGCGCCGGTAAATCGTAGCCGAACTCATCGCGCACCACAATCATGCTGCCCAGGGCAGTGGCGGCAAATGCTTCGTGTACTTCGAACGTGCCGATGTCGTCCCATTTCAGGCCGGTAACTTCCAGCGCTTTCTTCATGGAATATGCGATGCCCAGACCCATATAAACCGGGTCTACACCCGCATTGGCCCAACCTTTCACGTACGCCTGAATTTCCAGGCCCAGTTCTTTGGCCTTGCTTTCGGTAGTCAAAAAACAGGCGGCGGCTCCGTCGGATTGGGGGCAGGCATTAAACAGAGTTACCGCGCCGCGGGTTTCGCCCTCTTTGAACGGACGACCGATCCACTCGCTGTATTTATCGTAAAAGCCTTTGATTCCACCTTCGATCATTTCATAAACGGCGGATGCTTTTTCAAAACGTTCGGGTTTTTGTACGAATCCGGTTTTGGACATGATGTACTCGTCTTTATCCAGAGTGCCTTTATCATGTTGAACGGGAACGTAGTAAGGATCATACTTGCCGGCTTCAATGGCGTCAAAAGCGCGCTTGTACGAACCGTATGCGTATTTGTCCAGGTCGGCTTTGGTCAGACCCAGCTTTTGGGCGACTACCTCGCCGGTTTCGATCATCATGGCGTTGCGCACGGGATCGGTCAGACCTTCCATCACCGAGTCCACAACTTTGACATCTTCCATCTGCGGGATTTGATCCCACACCTTCATCAGTTTATCCAGGTTGGCGGTTTTGCTGACTTTCTTCGCGCCGTCGATATAGTAATTAAAATTGGTCATGGACTCCTGGCCTTCCACAACCATCAGATCGTTTTCACCCAGCAGTACGCGACGACCGGCTTCATTAATCGCTTCGAAACCGCTAACGCAATTGTTCGCCACGGTAACGGCGCTGCCTTCCAGCGGTAACTGAGCGCGCACGCCCAGCACACGGGCGACATTGGGAGCCTTGGAACTCTGACCGATTTCGCCGGCCACAATGCCATCCACTTTTTTACGATCCACGCCGCTGCGCTTAAATAATTCTTCCAGAACTCTGTTGCCCAGTTCAAATGACTCAAACTGTGATAAGCTTTTGCCGGCCTGTCCAATCGGAGTGCGAATCGCACCGGCAATAACCAACCGATCTCCATCTCGATCAAATTTCATTGTAGACTCCTTGCTTCCGCTACCAGAAAGATTCGGTAATGGCGCTATCGAGCATTCATGGCCATATTCATGTGCGAGCCAATCAACTTTCTTTATATAAGAAAGCGCACGCGATAACCCCAGAACGCATACTCTTGCCGATAGAGGTCGTTCTTTTTTTGTCAGAGATCCGCTATAAATCCCTGTGCTATTGATCCGGGCGATTGGTTGCCTTTGGGCCGTCGAACGACCTGCGGGCCGGTGTTTACAGTATGCCAATCCATCGGAAAATTGATATCCCCCGATCCGGATAGAATAGGTGCATATACACTATACGGGCAGATTCGGTTCATCGGGCCACCTGTCCATTTCTTTTTAGCGTGTGCCGACCCGAAAATCGTCCGCTGAAAGCCGCATGCGATTTGTTCCGGTCGGTCCCCGGCGGTTGTGGCAAGGACATCTCCCCTGCCCATTCCGCTCATTGTTCCCGTAGCAACACGGTGAGCAAATGCGGGAAATTTTGTACGCAGGGGTTGTTCGCCGGGCGTTCTGTTTACACGCGTCGTTCGGTTTCCGATGTTATACACTGAAAAGCAGGCAGAGTTGGAACCGAAAATGCCGGTCGGGTGTGACCTCGGGCGTTTCGGCTTCAGCAATCACAAACGAACCGTGATGGTTTTGATATCTTTCCGGAATTGAATGCGATTTATTGATCAATTTATTTTACAATTGCATGAGCCTTTGCTGATAGTGGAAGCAGAGACCGGTCGAGTTGCGTTCGCCAATCCGGCGGCTCTGGATTTAACCGGGTATGAGGCGGATGAGCTCGGAGAGCTGGGCATTGATGATGTTTTTGCCGGTGATCGGTTGCCTCCGGATTCGGGCGGTCAGCTGTTGCGCATCATCGGTCACTGTATTCGGAAGGACGGCACGCCGCTGGCAATTACAGCCGCGGCTTCGACATGTAAACGCAACGAAATCCTGCCGCACGCGCATATTTTAGAATCGAAGTTTTTGGTCGAGGGCCGGACGACCGATGCTTTTCCGTCGGGTACGCATACTGCCGGGGTTTCGGGTCAGCCCGAAGAGCCGTCGGATGACACATACAATGCGGAGTCCGCGGATGTAATCGTATATACATTTCAGGTAGATGCGGAAAGCGATCCCGCTTCGGAAGCATTGCGCGAAACGAATCAGATTCTCGCCGCAGTTTACGATACAACCCACGTGATGATCGCGTATCTGGATGTATCTCATAACTACATACTGGTGAATCGTGCTTATGCCAAAATGTACGGTCAGTCTCCGGCCTATTATTCCGGCAAGCGTCTGTTTGATTTGTTCCCGGATGAGGAGAACCAGCGCATATTCAGTCGCGTAACCCAAACCGGCCATGCCCATCATGCCATGGCACAACCGGTTTACGATCATGACGGCGTCGTGTCCGGTTATCTGGATTGGTCTTTGCAACCCATTAAGAACAGCGCCGGGCAGGTCACGGCGCTTATGTTGTCCCAGGTAGATGTTACCAGAAGGGTGAAGGCGCTGGAAGCGGTTGCCGAGAGTGAGGAGCGCTTTCGTGTGCTGTTTGAATATGCTTCGGACGCCATTGTGGTGTTCGACGCGGACCTGGGTCGTTTTACGCATGTAAATGAAAACGCCTGTCGTCTGTTTGGAATGAGTCGGGCGGAATTGTATCATGCCGCCCCCGTGGATCTTTCGCCGGAGTACCAGCCCGATGGACGTCATTCCGAATCGGCTGCCATGGACTTTATCAATCAGGCTCTCGACCAGGAAGAGCCGGTGTTTTTTGAATGGCACCATCGAAACATTCACGGCGAAATTGTGCCCTGCGAAATCCGATTGATGCGCATGCCGCCACGCAATCGCCGATTGGTACGCGGCAGCTTAATCGATATCCGCGATCGTATAGAGGCGCAGACACAGGCCCGCAAGCTTTCCAGAGCGCTTGAGCAAGCGGCCGACGCGGTTATGATTACGGACATATCGGGGGTGATAGAATACGTAAATCCCGCTTTTGAACGCATGACCGGATATGGTTCCGCGGATGTGCTCGGTTTAAAACCCGACATACTTAAATCGGGATTTCAATCGGATGCCATGTATCAGGAACTATGGCACACTATTTTAAGCGGCCAGGTTTACGCTGAAATCTTCGTGAATCGCAAGCGTAACGGCGACTTATATTATGAGGAAAAGACCATTACGCCCTTAAAAGACGAGCGCGGGGTTATAACCCACTTTGTTTCGACCGGAAAAGATATCACCGAGCGTTTACAGACCGAAGAGCGATTGCATTTCATGTCGTACCATGATCGATTGACCGAGTTGCCCAATCGACTTTTGTTTACCGATCGATTGCAGCGCGCGATTACCCGTGCCGCCGGGGGGGATTACAATTTCGCGGTGCTATTCGTCGATATTGATCGTTTTAAAATGATCAACGATACCCTCGGTCATGAAGCCGGTGATCAATTGCTACGTGAGTTTGCACGTCGTTTACAACGACTGCTCAGCGAACTGGATACCATCGCCCGTATGGGCAGTGATGAGTTCGCCATCCTGCTCGATTCGGTGGAAGACGTGGCGCAGGTAACGCATCTGATGCGGGACATGATCAATGAGTTTAACGCACCCCTGCGCATTGCCGGACGCGATTTATTCGTAACCGCCAGTACGGGCATTGCGTTGTATCCCGATGACGGCACCGATATGCATACCCTCATCAAGAACGCGGACATCGCCATGTTCCGCGCCAAAGATAGCGGTCGCAATACGTATCAATTTTATTCGGCCGATATGAGCGAGCGAGCTCTGGAACGATTGAACCTGGAAAATAATTTGCGCCGCGCACTGGAGCGTCAGGAATTTCGCTTACACTTTCAACCTCAGATCGACATACGCACGGGCCGGATGATCGGAGCGGAGGCTCTTTTGCGCTGGGAGCATCAGGAACTGGGATTGATTGCGCCGGACGTATTCATTCCCATTCTGGAAGAGAGCGGATTGATCATAGCCGTCGGCGATTGGATTCTGCACGCAGCCTGTTCCCGGGCGCGGGTCTGGCAGGCGGTCACGGGGCGGTCATTCCGGCTGTCGGTAAACTTATCCGCCCGGCAATGCGAGGAACCGGACTTTGCGGATAAGGTTATGGATGTCTTGCGTGGTACGGAATTGGAGCCGCATTGTCTGGAGCTGGAAATCACCGAAAGTGTGATTATGAGCAATCAACCCGCAGTGCGCGATCGGTTTCAGGAACTCAGCGCGCAGGGTGTACGTCTGGCCATCGACGATTTTGGTACCGGATACTCTTCGTTGAGTTATATTCAAAAATTTCCCATGAACACTCTAAAAATTGATCGGTCGTTCGTGCGCGACATCACTTCCGATACGGATGACGCGGCCATCGTGGATGCCATTATTAATATGGCGCGCAGTTTGCACCTGGACCTGGTGGCGGAAGGCGTGGAAACCGAGGAACAGCAGGAATTTTTGAGAGAAAGACAGTGCTATATCTTGCAGGGATTCCGATATTCGCGACCACTGCCGGCGGAAGACTTCGAGCGATTGCTGCATGAAGACCGCGCGTTTCAGGAACTCCTGCCGGGGAATTGATTCGATTTGGTTTTCGTTTTTATTTACCGATTCAATGCATGTGTTATTTTTAGGCATGCGCATTGCCGCCCCTGTTCTTTTCTGTGTGTGCGTATTAACTCTGACCGGAACGCTGTTGAGCGGTATGTATTGCGAACCGGCTCCTTCGCAACTATCCGCCGGGTTTCGTTTCAGCCGGGCTCTCTCACCGATTGAATTCGATCCGCAAGCGGAGGGAGTACGTGTAAACGGAGAGCTGTTGGTCGATTCGTCCGATTGTCGGGAGTGCCATACTACGGTATACGATAACTGGTACGCCAGTCGGCATCGGGTGGCGTTTACGAATGAACTCTATCAGGAGAGTCACGCCCGGGAACCGTCCGTGTGGTGCGTGAACTGTCATGCGCCCTTTATGCGGCCGGAGGGCGATCCGGAAATCAGTCAGGATCGCGTTCAGGTTGCGGATGGTATCTCCTGCATGGTGTGTCATGTGCGGGACAATCGCATTTTGACCGGTAGTCGGCCCACACCCGGTCTGGATGCGCACGGCCGACTTTTAAACGACATTGATGAGCAGGTCGCCCGGGAAGCGGGTGCAAGTATGCCGACAGGCGTGCTGGCCGAATCGGATTTGCAGGCGAGCAATCAGACTGAGGATGAATCGCGAACGTATGCCCATGAGTATACGGTGATGCCGGTGATGCGTTCGGCGGAATTTTGCGCCGAATGTCATCAGTTTAACTTTCTGACCGCAGACAGTACGCATACCGATTTCCGTTACGCCGATTTGCCCATGCAGTCCACCTATACGGAATGGAAGGCTTCCGATTATTTTGATCGCAGTACATGTCAGAGCTGTCATTTGATGCGGGATACGGACGATTCACATGCGTTTCCGGGTGGCCACGCGGTCGAGCGATTGGCGGCGGTCCTGGCGGTTGATGCTCTTTTGCTGGACGAATTTCCGGACAATACATCCCGACTGATTGAGTTGCGGGTGGTGACTCTGGGAGTGGGACACGCATTTCCGACCGGCGATTTATTCCGGGCCCTGAAGGTGCGTCTATATGTTCCCGACGGCAGTTTGCAGCGAGAGTTTTATTTACATAAATTGTACCGGTCCCTGCCCGTCGATCAACAGACGGCGGACCGGGCGGCGCGCACATTGGTGCGCGATACGGTCATACCACCGCCGGTCGGCGATTATGCCTCCGCTCGCACTGAAGTGCTTGACTGGCCGCGTCGACACTTAAGTTCGATTCGATATGAGTTAAGCATCGAGTATCTGGATCAATCCAATAGACTGACCACTCGTTTGCCGGAAGACTTGACCCGGGCGGTTATTAAATCCGGCGCGCTGCATATTCGAAATTGAGATTGGAAGCGTGAAGCTCATCTCCAATCCCAATGCCGCAAGGATCGGGCAAGTGTAAAGTTTGAAAAAGTTATTGCGGATTGTTTATCGGCCGGCGTCAAATTCCGGGCGCCGGAACGATTCCAGCTCCTTTATTCCATTCTGGTGATCTGGTCCGGGCCGATGCCGGCCTCTCCCGGCGCTACTTCGCGCAGTTGGCCGTGCGCATATTTCAATACTCGCGGATTGTTTGCTTTGTATTGCGCGTCCCAGAGTACCTTGTCTGTGTCGGTTTCCGGATATACATAACCGTGCACTATGATAAACGGAGCCTGAATTTGAATATCTCCGGCCTCCAGCGAGAAATGGGCTACGTTAACAAATCGCTCGCCGTTATAACTCTGCAGGGCCACGGTAGAAGATATCCGGGTGTAATCGCGTGAAAGTATTTCGGGCTGTCCATCCCCGTCCAGATCCAGCACGTTACTGTTGCCATTGTCGGACGGATTGTTCACGGCATCGCCCGCAAACGATCCTATAGAGTAGTACTGTCCACCCGGATGGCCGGGGCGATCGGCGACAATGGACACAAATGTGCGTCCGTTGGAGCGATCCGTCAGGCGCACAATATAATAGGCTTCGAGCGCTCCGTACTTTTCGGATGAATTGTTTTGCGTATCACCGGGTGGGTTGTCTGCATCGGAATCTTGAAGTGCAACTGTATCCGTCCCGGATTGTGCTTGCGGATCGCTATCCGTGACCAGGGAATCCATGCCGCCGGCCGTGCGTTGCAGCGCAAATCGCTGGAGATGGGCATCCAGTGCATTGAAGGGGGCGTCCATGCGCAAACCGGCATGCGCGGCGCGCAGGATGGCCGCTTCCAGTTGTGCTTTCGGCTCGTTCAATTCTAAAACCCGGGCGCGTCGGCTCACACTGTGTTCGAATAGATTTTCCGTAAATTCTCCCGCACTTGCGGCCATCCAGCCCCGGGATACGATGGAACAACCGTCTTCAAAACACATTCTGCGTTCAAATTCATAGTACAGTGTATTCGTGTCGCGAGTGCCCGGTTGGCGCGCTACCACGTTTACATATTCAAATTGCCGCGGTTCGGAATCGCCCGCATAACCATCCATATGATTTTCCGCGCTGACCGGCGCCGTTTTCCCATCGGGCAATCCGAAAATGCGCGGTTCGGCGGCGGTGATAAACAAATACCCATCCAGGCGTTCATAGTTATTCAAGGAAAGTTCGCGCAGATGTTGGTACGGCGCGCGGTACAGATAGCCGGCGAAACAGAACCCTTTTTTACCGTCCGGCGTCTCGACCTGTACCCAGGTGTCGTATTTATCATCAATGCGACTCTCGGTGCGACCGTTCAGCAAAATCTTAACCACCGTGCCCTGATCCATAATGCCCACCACCGGCGATTGCAGTCCCGGCATAGCTCTTAAACGTAAATTGGCGGCGGTTACCATGCCGCCTTCCTCCACCGCGGGTTGAACAAATGTGTACACCACATTGCGCAGCACTTCTTCATCATACGAAAAGTAACCGGTTTGTTCGCCGTAGCGGGCGCGGTACCAATAAGAACGATCTCCCAGTTCGGGGTCCGGTATTCTGTGTTCCAGTATTTCCAGGCGCGCGAACTGGGAAACCGTGGCCACTACCGCCGGTTGATCACGGCCACTCTGTGGTTCCGCCAGCAATGCCAGGCTCTGTCCGATCACGTAGGCAATGCCCATCACGGGTGTCGGGCCCGGGGCGCAGGTTGTGATCAGCGGCAGGCAAAGTGTCATGCACAGGCCCACAAAGCGGCTTGCCCTGCGTTTTAATGTTGTGGCGTAGAGGGAAGTGTTTTGTAATTTCATCATATTATACTCAACCCGGGTCGTTCCGTTTCTCCGGCAGTGGACTCCGTTTGTGATTGTGCTCAAAAGGCGGTTTTTTCGGTCGTTGAAGAGCAATCCGTACAGGGCCGGTAAGTTATGCGCCGTAATTCCATCCGGTAAAGCGATTTTTCGCCCTAAGTCCGTGTTCACGGAGCAATGTATGTGGATTCAAATACAAATCCTGTGAACATCGGCACGCTGCAGGGGTCCAATGGGATGAGCTGCTTGACAGAAGAAAGCAATGATGCATATGAGTGGGAGGATGAAATCAATGTATGCAATAAACAACAAAAGAATCGGATGGATGCGGAGTCTGGTATTTTCCTCCGGGATGATTATGCTTCTGGCATTCGGTCTGGTGCGCTCCAATCTGGCGGCGCCGGGTGGGCCGAACGATATCCAGTTCGATTTTAAAGTCGATGGTGTGCAATCCGTTCGCTCCGGCGGCAGTTTACCGCTTCAGGTAGAAGTGCGCATACCCGAGAATCGCCATATCTATCTGGAAAATCTCAGCAGTCTGAGCTTTAATATCGTCACCGAATTTCAAACTGCGGACAACTCGGGTTGGGCCATTGAAG
>JAGRMX010000049.1 GCA_020441025.1 Leptospiraceae bacterium | reverse complement strand
TGGGATGCGTGTCAACGCCGCGCTATCTTTGCGGGCGCATAACTCCAGCAATTGAGCGCCTTCCAGATGACTGAGAATACTCAATGCCAGCGCCGTTCCCAGTCCTTTGATGTTCTGTAAAGCTATGAAGAAATCACGCTGAGTAGCATCCAGAAAACCGTACAGGCGTTGCTCCTGATCGGTAAAATGGTGGTAAATATGTAAAAACACACTCTCACGGCCCGCTTTCAACGCGGCCTGCACGCTCAGAGGCACATGAATTTCGTATACCACACCGGATACGTCCAGATACACACGCGTTGCTCCGATGCGTTGAATCTTCCCCCGCAAGCCGGCAATCATTGCGGGCCCCGCATGGTTTGCATCAATTTGCGAGAACGTACCGTATGCACTCCGGCGATAGCCGCCGCCAGAGCGTCGGCGGCGTCGTCCGGACGAATGGGCGCCTTTATGTTCAGCAGGCGGCAGACCATGTCCATAACCGCCGATTTGCCGGCCCGCCCCGAGCCGGTGACCGCCTGCTTGATCTGACCGGGTGTCAATTCCAGACATTCTATTTCGGCGGCACCCAGAGCGGCCAGCAGTACGCCCTGCGCCTGATAGACGCCGGCGGCCGTGGTGGTGCTTTGATTGAAAAACAGGCGTTCCATCAACGCCGCTTCCGGCGTGTACCTGGCAATGATATCCTGGATGCCGCGCTGTAGTTCGTACAGGCGCACCGAAAGAGAATCTGCCGAAGCGGTTTCCATCACACCGAATTCAAGCGCCTGCAACTGCCGGTCGGGATTGCCCTTTGGCAAATACTCGACCACACCCCAGCCGGTGCGACCATAGCCCGGGTCCAGCCCCAGAATGCGCATCAATCGTCCTGTTCCAGTTCCGCCAGCACTCGATCGCTTACCTCCAGATTGGAATATACGGATTGTACATCATCGTGTTCATCCAGAATATCAATCAGCTTCATGATCTTGCGCGCTTCCTCCGCATCGTCTATCACCACTTCGGTGCCATCCAGCGGTAAAAAACGAATACCGGATTCGTTCACGGCGATTTCACGGTCGTTGATCGCCTCGGATATGGCGGCAAAATCCTCCGGCGGACTGATAATTTCATAGATGCCATCTCCGCTGCGAACATCTTCGGCGCCGGCTTCAATTGCCACTTCCATCAGTGCTTCTTCCGCCACGGCATTTTCCGGAATTTGCACGTAGCCGCAATGCTGGAACAGACGCGATACGGCGTTGGCTTCCGCCAGGTTGGCATTATTCTTATTGATAATGTTTTTGATTTCGGGCGTGGTGCGGGATTTTTTATCGGTAACGGCCTCGACAATGATACCCACCCCACCGGACGCAAAAACTTCGTACATAACTTCTTCGAAGTTCTGTCCTTCCAGTTCGCCGGCGCCTTTTTTAACGGCGCGTTCAATGTTATCCTTGGGCATGTTCGCGCCCCGGGCTTTGGTTATAGCAATGCGCAGGCGATTGTTGGATGCGACGTCGGTACCGCCCAGCCGGGCCGCCACCATGATTTCCCGGGCCAGTTTACTGAACAAGAGACCGCGCTTGCGATCCACACTGTCCTTTCGATGTTTGATGTTCGCCCATTTGGAATGGCCGGCCATGTGCGTTTACTCCTGTCGTACAAATTCAAGATCATCCACCGTGCCGATACCTTCACGCATGAGAATCAACGGATCCGGACGGCAATCCAGTATCGTAGAATACTCATGAGCCCGAATACCCCCATCCACGACGGCCGCTACGTCATGGCCGTACAGTCGTTCCAGATCTTCCGGGTCGGTGGTGAACTCCGCTTCCATGGTAATGGATGTGGACACCAGAGGCGTGTCAAGTTGTTCCATCAATGCCCGGTGTAGAGGGTGGTCGACAATGCGTATGCCTACTTCTTTTTTACGACCCATGCCGCGACGATCCATCATGCGGTTGGCATTTAATATGAAAGTGTACGGTCCGGGGGTATGGCTCTTCATAAATCGGAATACGGCCTGAGGAATGGAGCGCGCGTAATGGCTGGCCATGGCCACATCGCGGCACAGGAGGCTGAGCGGGTGTTTTTCCGAAAGATTTTTCAGACGATACAATTCATTAATGGCCCGCGGTGCGTCCAGATCGCAAACAAAAGCATATACCGTATCCGTGGGCAAAATAAAAATTCGCCCGTCGCGTATCCCATCAAGGATTTGTTGAACATAACGTTTTTCCGGATTCTCCGGATGAACCTGTAGTATCATTACTGTTCAGCATGCGGGTTACCGCTTTCACTGGCAACCAGATTGTGACGCAATTTCACCGACGTCTGAAGGCGCTCAAAACGTAACAGACAGCGCGTCAGCCGTTCCGAATAACCTACCGGGTGCATAAGAGATACTCCGAATACCTGTTGCAGATCTATGGCAGTGCGCGGAGTTTGAAAGGAATGCATTAGAATTTCAAAGGAAGTCATGGCGGCCGAGGCATTCGTGGCCAGACGCAATAATAGAAAAAAACGCAGCGCCCTGCGCGCATATTGAACGTTATTATTAAAACTTACGTTATAATCTTTTTGCTCCCTGGATTCGCGCAACAGGTCGGCCATTACTTCCCAGAAATCCGATTTTACCGCAAATAACCTGTAAAAGGCATGGTCCGCCATCAATCGCGCGTAGTGTTCATGATGCGCCGGAAAGAAATGGGTCAGAACTTCGCTGTACGCTACCGCGTCGGGCGCGTCTTTGTTCACACAATCGTACGCCTGACAGATGGAATGCCCATAAAAGGAATGATTCTGCAACCTGGGGCGACCGGTCACCCGGGGATGCAACATACAACCCATGCGGCCTTCCAACGAAACATAGCCCAGGAACGGACACACGTACGTTTCCGGGTCATGCCGTTCTATGCCCGCTTCTTTATGCTCCTGATTGCTTCGAAACGCCAGAATTTCTTCCGGTTCATCCAGGTCGACTCCGGCAAAACCGCGAGTACGTTCCATCAAAATGGATTGTCTGATGCGGCGGGCACGTTCCTGATTTTCGCCTACATTCAAATTAAACAGTCCGCAACAACTTACGCACGAATGCTCATTTTGCTGACAACAACCGGCGGACATACGTTACTCAGGCAATATTGGGATTTTTACCGGGTGACGCTTCCCGGATGAATTCGCAAAACTTAATCTGTTCGTTCTCCGGTTGGTACGTCATGTACGGATCGAGAGCCACCAGCAATCTGCGGGCCGTATTAAAAAAACAGGTGCGGCCGCGCAGCGTTTCCAACTGCCTGGCCAGGTCCGGCTCGGAAGATTCGGCCGGGATCAAATCCATCTTTCTTTCTTTCAGTCCGTTTAACAGAACCACCTGTTCTCCCCGGGCGGGAACGTATAGAAACTTGAATCGACCCAGTGCGGTCAGATCCGTAAGCAGATTGTCCAGTTGATAGTGAAAGGTCACCAGATAAGAATCCATTTCTTCGACGGGAATGCTTTGCCGCTCATAATTCTCGGTCCAGTCCAACAATTTATATATATGATCTCTATGCAGATGCAGGTATTCCATCATACGCTGGGCGGAAAGACGACGATCGAACGTGTACAGAGCCTGAATACAATTATAGATAGTCTGAGTCCATTCGCGCAAATCCTTAAATGAATCCGGATCGGGCACATATCTTCCCAGATCATAGTAGCGGGTATGTCCGAACACCAGCGCTCCGGTCACCAGCATGGTATTACGAAACGCACGCACCAATCGGGACATGCCGTCATTTAAGTCGCTTTCTCCGTTATGATTAAAATCTGAAAATGACTTGTACGCTGCGGCAATGGGTTGCGGATACGCCTCTATGACCTGCTGGATTTGCCGGATGATGCGCGAAGCGTCAAAAGTGCGTCGACGCCCCATTCGGAAAATGCGCGCCATGGGATTGCCATGCAGGGAATAATTGGCCCAGGTAAGATCGTTTGGTCCGTAAAACTGCCGCGCATGCGACCGAGCCGCGTGCAACGCTTCTCCGACCGATCTTTCTTGAAAGATTTCCCGATAAAAGTTCAACGCAAAGTCGTAGGTATGCGCGCTGTCCTGAATTTCCCAGTTGGTACCGATGTAGTTGCAAATTCCCGTACGCAAAAAAGCGCCCGCCAGTTCATTAAAACGCGTACCCTGCGCGGCGGCATTCACACCTTCGGACCCGCCGCCGGATTCGTTTGCCGCCGGCAGCGGTTTGACCATGGGTGTTTTGACATCGGCGGTTTCCGATTGGCGCCCCCCACAAGGCGATTCCCCTTCGCCCACGCTCAAACAACTGTTGGAAAATACCAGTCGGGGCAGTGCGCCGACCTTCTCAATCTCTCTTGCTCGTAATACTTTACCGCCTTTCAGCAACCAGCCGCTCTCCTGCTCGTCGCAATCATGGTACACGTGCCCGGCATAGTGGATGATATCACGATCTTTGATGGCGTTCAAAATGCCCAGTTTGGTAACCCGACGTCCGGACATGAATTGCAGATCCAGGAGATCCGCCGGAACTTCGGCGTGCAGAGATTCAAACAGCGCCTCGCCTTCCTGACGGGCCCATTCCAGATCCTCGGTAGGATCGGCGATGATCAGAACCCGCAGACGATCGAGTTCTTTGCGATTCACATCCTGCCAGTAACCGGCAATGTTCTTACCCGGAAAGAACCGATCCGCAAGAAAGCCGCGGCCGTCATGCAATAATTCCCAGGGGATATTGCGCAGACGTTGATCCACATGCAAGAAGAGATAGGCTCCCTGCGAATTGCGAAAACGGGTCTGAATGGCCTCCGGAAAAAACTGTACAAAAAAAGTTTCTCCCAGGCGTTTCAATTCCCCCAGCAGATCAACGGACGATTGGCGCTTTTGCCGCGCACTGAGCGAATTGGCGATACGACTTAAGCGGCCGACTTCCTGTAGATACTCTTCAATTAAATCGTCATCCACAATCGTTTGCAGATGGGTTTCCCGGGAAGGCAGCCGTCCGCGCACGATGTTGAATACGTTGGTTGTATTCACTCGATCGATTATGATGCTCAAAAAATCCATAAAGAAGTAGTTCTGGTTCTCCGGCCTTTGATAATGAATTCTGATTGCCAGCCATACACCGCAAGCAAGATTGAGGGTTCCCGTATTATGATATTTCTACGGGTTTCATTGATTGCCTGATAGGAATGACTGATCGCTGATACCCCCATTTCGGGGCCAGGATTCATTTCATTCAAGATGGTGAATACATCCGATTATGCAACGAATTAAATATACGGTTCATGGTCGCGTGCAGGGCGTGGGCTTCCGGGCATATGTACAGCGCAATGCCCGACAGATCGGTGTCCGTGGTTATGTCCGCAACCGGTCCGACGGCACGGTTGAATGCATGGCCGCCGGTACCGCCGAACAGCAGGCGCAATTACTGGCCTGCCTGCGTCAGGGTCCGCCGGTCAGCATGGTTCGGAATGTGGAACAACAAACCACCACGTATGAACCGGACGACAGCTTTGATATAACGTGATTGCGATGCTGCCTCCCATCCTGACAGTTATTGTAGAATTTGTACTGAGTGTTTGTCTGGTTATTCCGGCGGCCCTGGCCGTCCGTCGCAACAGCGGCAACCGTATCCACGTCATATTTCTGTCGCTTTCTATTTTGATCGCACTCACCTTCCTGCTGGATGCGCTCAATCGACTGTTATTGTACGAGTTGATTCGACTCACCGGACTTTTCTTTCGACTTTCGGACGCTATGTATTTGCTGGCGGGTGTTGCGCTGGTGTACTTTGGCTCGGCCTTTCCGCGTCGAACCGGCAGCGTGGACGGTCGAGCCTTTCGACGCGGTCGTCTGTTTATAATCCTGATGGTTCTGTCCGTCAGTGGCGTGGCCCTGATTTTTTATAGCTTTGTACGTGTTGAAAAACGAGCCTTTGACGCCGCGACCGGAATATTTTACAGTACTCCCGGTTGGAGTCATATACTGAATCGGATATTCTTTCTATTGTGCATCGGTCTATCCGCCTACGAGCAGTTTCGCTTCATCCATTACAATCCCCGTGACCCGCGCCGCCTGCATTCGCGTTTTTATATTTATACCACATTTTTTCTGGCGGCAGGATTGTTACTCTCACTGCCATTTCTCTGGACCCAGAAAGAAGACGTGCTTATGGCGGCTCGCAGCGCGCTATTTCTGATATTTTTTATACTCGTGCATAACATGCTGGCCAACATCGGCATCAGCTATCGCGCGCGACTTATACGCAACGGTCTCTTTTTATTCTCGTATGTGATTCTGCTGGTTCCGTTAATCTATGTGATCAATGAAATCATCACACGCATCGATCGCTATCAATCCTGGTCGGCCGCCTTAATACTTACCTTTGTGTTTGTCGGATTTCACTTACTGAGCAATCGTTATATGCCGTTGTTGGAAGAATTCGTGTTCTCGCGTCGATCGCGTATGGACCGACGGATCGCCGATTTCAATCAGGGCATTTTAACGCTGGAGACCGGCAGCGCCGGGGATATCCGTCGACAGCTGGCCGAATTCATCGAAACCGAATACGAACCCGGTTTTCTGGCGCTGTACTTCCAGAGCGGCGAATCAGGAGGGTCACAATCCCCCGTGCTGCGACGCGATCGCCTGCTTACGCGCATAGTAGACTATCAGAGCATTCCGCCGGAGGATTTTTCCCCGCCATTGTTGCGTTACCTTGCGCATTTAAGGTCCGATCAAAACGAAGTGGGCAGCCTGGTAGCCGATTTAATGGCCCAGGCCGAGAAACGGGGCGATACGGAATTAACCGAAGCACTGGCCCAGTTGGCCGGCTGCGGTGCGGAGATACTGCTGCCCCTCTTTGATGAACGCGATTCAATTTCGGATAATCCGACCGACGAGGACGCGCCGGCCGTCGGGAATATAGAAGCCATGGGCGTGGCGGTGCTCGGTCAGGTGCGCAACGATCGTCCTCTGGATGAAACCGATTTGAACTGGCTGCGTTTATTGATTGCACCCACCCTGCTCGCATTAAAAAACCAGGAGTTGTTTCGATCGACTAATGAACTGAAAGAAAAGTTGGAAGAAGAAAACCGCAGAATCACCCGCCGTTTATCGGAAAATATCGAATCGTTATCTCGTAAAGGCGGCCGGGCCGCCGCGTTTATTTTCAACCGGGAAGGTTCCATGGCCCAGTTGATTGCCGAAGTCGAACGCTTTGCCGGCCAGAACAGTCCCATATTGATTACCGGTGAAACGGGAGCGGGCAAAGGCGAACTGGCCCGCATGATTCATGGTCTGTCTCAACGCGACGGGGAATTCATAACCGTTAACTGCGCCGCAATCCCCGATGATTTGATTGAAAACGAATTGTTCGGTCATGAGAAAGGCGCGTATACCGGTGCCACCGAAGCCCGGGACGGTCTGGTGGCCCGGGCAGTGGACGGCACTCTTTTTCTGGATGAAATCGGAGAATTACCGCCTCAAGGGCAGGTAAAACTGTTGCGTCTGTTACAGGACGGCGAGTATGAGCGCATTGGATCTTCCGAGACACGACGCACCAATGCCCGCTTTATCTTTGCCACCAATCGCGACCTGGAACAGGAAGTCGAAGAGGGTCGCTTTCGGTCGGATCTGTTTTATCGCATTTCCACGTTTGAGGTGCGCGTTCCCCCGCTGCGTGAACGAAAAGAAGACGTGCGTCTGTTGGTAGAGCATTATCTCTGGACTGCCGGACAGAATTTGAATCGCCCGGATTTGAAGTTTACGGACGCGGCTCTGGAACTGCTGGAAAAGCACAGTTGGCCCGGTAACATTCGCGAACTGGAAAACCTGATCATGCGCACGGTAGTTCTGAGTGAAGACGATCGGCTGGATGTGGATCATCTCCCGGTCATGTTTCATGATGGGATGGATTTCAATCATAAGAAAAATCAATTGCAACGAATTCAAGAAGAGCAACAACGTCTGGAAAGAGAGCTTTTGGTAGAAGCAATGGAGCGCTGCAAAGGCAATCAACGTGAAGCGGCCAATCTGCTGAGTATTTCCCGGGGATCATTACAATATAGATTGAAGCAATTCGGTCTGACAAATCGATAGTAATATTGCATATCTGAAGAAGTAACATCGTCCATGCAAATGACCATACAGAGTGTTCTGCGTATCCTGCTGGAGAAGGCCTATATTTCCCGCCGCCAGTATCGAGTTTTGCAGAGTGAACACTTCAAAAACATCGATGCGTTAAAAGAACTGCTGCTGGGCGAGAAGGTGCTCGATCCCCCCGATTGGCGAGAAATCGAACCGCTTTTGCAGTCCGGCCGGGATGATCATGACAGTCCGGTTCCCGGGACGGAAGAAAGCGATCCGCCCGAATCCCGCAATCCGCGCATGCATGAAATCCAGCAAACCGCCATGCGGGTGGCCTCCAGCGATACGACGGTTCTCTTGCTGGGCGAATCCGGTGTGGGTAAATCGCGTCTGGCGCGCTTGATGCATCTGGCCAGCCATCGTCGATCGGGTCCGTTGATTACGGTAGCCTGCGGCAGCATTCCCGAAACCCTGCTGGAATCCGAATTGTTTGGCGTGGAAAAAGGTGCATATACCGGCGCCAGTTCATCGCGACCGGGCCGCTTTCAACGCGCTCATGGCGGCACCATTTTTCTGGATGAAATCGGCGAACTGGGACCGCCGTTACAGGTTAAGCTACTGCGAGTTTTACAGGAACGCAAAGTAGAGCCGCTGGGTTCATCGGAGGAAGTGGAAGTCGATATTCGTTTGATTGCCGCCACCAATCGGAATCTGGAAGCGGATGTACGCGCCGGTCGATTTCGAGAAGACCTGTATTATCGCCTGAACGTGGTTCCGTTGACTCTGCCTCCGTTGCGCGAACGCCCGGAAGACATTCTGCCTCTCGTAGATTTTTTCCTGGAACAGTTTTCCCGTAAAAACGGACAGCGCTACCGGCTTGAATACGAAAATCCGCAAAATCCCATAGCCGAAATTTTATCGGCTTACACCTGGCCGGGCAACATTCGAGAGCTGGAAAACTGTCTGGAGCGATTGACGGTCCTATCCCCGGATGGCAGTATTCAATCCGCGCATCTACCGCCGCGTATCCGGGGACAGGTCCAGCGCGCGCCGGTTCCCATCCGGGAGAATCCCGCCGTCCGGGAACAACCGATCGTAAATGATGAAGAAAGTCGTGACTCGACCGAATTTCCCACCATGCGCGAAATGGAACGCCGGCATATATTGGAAGCATTGCATAACAGTCGCGGGAACGTGCGTCAGGCGGCCCGCCTGTTGGACATTCACCGCAATACCCTCACGCGCAAGCTGGACGACTTTGACATTGACGCCGGTCAGTTCAAGCGACGACGCGAAAATTCCCGGGCCTGAAAATGGCTCAATAAATGCGTATTCCCGACCGACCTGGAAAAAGGGAGCACAGCATATGCGCACACTACAAAGCAAGCACGCCAATGATATCATCCAGGCCTGGGAAATGTACAGCGATGAGGAGTATTCCAAAATTCTGTCGACATATGCAACGGCCACCGGCGCCGAAATCGCCGACCTTTTGCACCTCGCGCGTCTGGAAGCCGACTCCGTTGCAAACAATGTCAATTATGCTCCCGCAAGCGAACAATTTGGAGATCTGGTAACCGGAATCCGGGCTTACTATAACCAGGACGAAATCAAGGGAGCCGAAAGCCTGTCCCGCTGGCTACTGACTCATGACTATCACAGCCGATTGATTATTGAACGTTTTGTGACCATGGCGTTGCACACGGAAAAGCACGCACTGATTGAAAAAGTAGCCCGCAAGTTTCTCGGCAAACCGGGTCTGCGCAATCTTTTTATACGACCGTTGTTTCGCAGTCGATTTGCTGCGGAACGTTATGGCGATGCCCTTAAAATCTACGAAAAATTTCCCGATCAATTCAAGGACGTGGATAGCATACAAAAAGTAGCGTTGGCTTATATGCAAACAGGACGCTTTAACGAAGCGGAACGCGTTTTGTTGCCCATCTATGCGGAGTTGAAGGGCGAAGAGTATGTGCTTCGCTTTGATGAGGTACAGGCCCGGTATGCCCGGGTGTTTGCCAATGTCGAACAATTGAAAAAAAAGAAACAACGCACTTTTGAAGAATCTATGGAGATGGGGCTGGCCTATCTGTTTCACGCAAAATACCGGGAAGCGTTGACCATATTCGAATTATTGTTGCGCGAACAGGCGGCGGCCTGAGATAACAGGCCACATGCCCGATTTCATACATATCGAACGTAAATCCGATCGCCATCTGGCCTATGTCTGGATGGATCGCCCTCCCCTGAATGTAATAAACCATCAGTTCATGGATGAAATGATCGCCGCACACAATGAACTGGCGGCGGACGACGATATCTGGCAAATCATCCTCGCGTCCCGCAGCGAAAAATTTTATTCCAACGGACTCGATCCCGAATTGTTGTTATCCTCCGATGTAGCCGGTCGCGGCGCGGTTTTTACCCGACTGCTGGATATGTTACGGGTTATGTACGCCTTCCCTAAAATCAGCGTGGCCTGCATACAGGGGCACGCCATGGCCGGCGGAGCGGTGATCGGCATCGCGGCCGATTTTCGATTTATGGGCGACGGCAAGTATCGTTATGCGTTCAGCGAAGTGCCGGTGGGATTAACTATACCGCTCATTCTTTTAAAAATCATCGAACGTACCGTGGGTCCGCATAAGCTGCGGGACGTGGCCATGCTGGGGCAGGCTTTTACTCCGGCGGAAGCCAAAGCCATCGGTCTGGTGGATGAAGTGTGGCCGGAGCGCGATCTATACGCCCGGACGGAGAGCTATCTGGCAAAGTTATTGCCGCTCTCACAACGCAGCCTGCGCAATGTAAAGCGAAACATCCGGGCGCCGATAGTCGACGAACTGGAACAGACTACCGCCGAGTCATTAAGCGATCTGGAATCCTTTTTGTCGGGAAATTTTGAGGAAGGGTTGCGCGCCATACTGGATCGACGACGACCTGATTTTCAAAATCCCTGATGCCTCTTGTAATAGTCATTCGTTAATGGTTTTCGTTACGGGCTATGGCCACGAGACTATTCTTTCAGGGCATTGTTTGAATATCAACGCCGATTCACATACCCCACAGATACAAACTACGCAGCACATATAAAAACGGAACAATCAATATAAGAAAAATGACCGTACTGCCGACAAACAACGAGGCCGCCAGTTCTCTTTTTAATCCGTACAATACGGCGGCAATCACCGAATAGATTGCCGCGGGTGTAACCGCTTCAATTAAAATCACGTTGGCTACCGACGCCGAAACGGACCATATAGCATCAATGCCGAATAACACCAACCAAACGACAATCGGAACAAACAGGAATTTTACCAGGCACAAACGCAACAGGTCACCGCGATAACGCCAGAACGCTCCGGCGCTGAATGCCAATCCCAGGCTGAAGTAGTACAGTACCACCGCCACGAATAACATCGACTCCAGAACTCGCTCTTCCATTTGACGATCGTATTGCGGACGTTCGAAGCCCATAGCTCTTAAAGCCAGTGCCAGCAGAGCGCCGTACAGGGGTAGATGATTCCAGGAAAGAAAGGCCTCGCGAATTTTCCGTCGTCGTCGCAGGCGTGTTTCTTCCGGCGTTAAATCCGCAGCGATCAAATCGCTTTCCGGTTGTTGCCCGCTCAAACGAGCCAGCGGAAAAACCACCAGAAATACATACGGATAAAAATAGACCAGCATGATGTACGAAAGCGCCAGCCCTTCCTCGCCCAGCAACAGAAAGCACAGGAATCCCCCCAGTGTGAATCCATGATTGGAAAGACTGGAACTGATGTAGAATGTCAGCCGATGGTTTTTCTCGGATGCGATAGAATCGCTTTTCGGTTCGTTCGATTCATTAACGGAATAGCCGTCGGGACCGCTTTCCGTGGGCAATAATTTCAGAATCAAAAACCCACCCAGCAATCCCAACAACACCAGAACAAAACCGGCCGGGGGCAGCAGAATGTGATTCCGATTTAACTCGAGTCCCCAGACCACCCATATGGCGAACAAGGGTTCGAGACTGATAAGAGTAAAACGAATGAGACGTTTATTCCAGATATCCGGATTCAGCAGATGCCCGCGCAGCCAACTGCCACACACGAACGGTATGATTATAAAAATTTGCAGCAATATAAATTTGAAGCTGACAGCAGACACACAAAACCTGTTTCTCTTAGATCTAACAGGCTGTTGAAAAAGTCTTATTGCGGTCAATTCGATTATGCTCCTGTCCGGTAATGCTCAACCATCTTCCAAACCCGCCGAATCGTTCCACGAAGAATTACTGACGGAAGGCGATATCTTTTACGACCGGGCGTTGCAGGCCATTCGTTCCGCCCGACGCTACATTCTACTGGATATGTACATTTTTCAGGGCGATTCGATCGGCCGTATAATTCAACAGGCATTAATCGAGCGAGCGCGGGCGGGCGTATACGTACGCGTCGTTTACGATCATTTTGGCTCGCTGGAAACACCCAATCGATTCTGGAATGAGTTGCGCGCGGCCGGCGCCAGCGTGTTCGCGTACAAGCCCATCTTTAAGTTCGCTCCCTTTCGTCGCGCGGTAATTCGCAGACTGAAAAGTCCGGGATGGCTGCAAACTTTTTTACGCTGGGTGCGGCTCGTATTCATTCGGCGCGATCATCGCAAAATTCTGGTCGTCGACGGCCGCGTGGCTTTCACCGGCGGATTCAACATTATGCGCGAGTGTTCCCGACGCGAATACGGCGAAGCACGCTGGCTTGATACTATGTACGTAACCGAGATTCCATTGCTGTGTCGCGCGCTGGAAGATCTGTTCTGGGATACCTGGCGACGGGTACACGCTCCGCATGTTGAGTACGGCGAACTGGCCCATAAACGCGTACGTGAAGCGATTGTATTACCGGCCAATTTGAAAAAGAAATGGGAACGACGACCGGATATTGCCGGGCGCATGAGCATACCGCGCGCGGTAAAGAAGAGTATCCGTCGCAGTACGGATC
>JAGRMX010000499.1 GCA_020441025.1 Leptospiraceae bacterium | reverse complement strand
TGCGAAGACCGCAGCGAACGCGGAGTCCGAAGCAGCGCGACCCTTCGCGTATTTTACCAACCATTCATTAACTTTCCCACACAGCAAGCGAAGTTCCGCCTCCCGGACATCCTGTCCTCCGGCGAAATTAGTCCATCCGTGTGCGTCATATGCGTCCGGGACCCACTCCGGAAGCGATCCATGGACACACGTTGCTACAACTTTAAGACTGAAGCAACGTGTGAACCCGCGCTGAAGCGACCCGCAGGGAGCGGAAGCTCTACATTTGCGAGCGACGGGTTAGCGGAACAGGAGTGTGGATCTAACCCGGCCGGAGTGCGGGCCCGGACGCGCCCAATGAAAACGTGCTGTCGGTTAAGACTGACTAAAACCGTAATCGCAAATGACTGCTAAAAAAACCCAGATGATCCCGGACGCTGTTATGAAACGCTTCCCCGCTGTAGATGTCAAAATGGCCGATCGGATAAGTTTGAATCTCGACAGTACCACCAAAGTTTGCGCGAATATTATCCAGTGATTGCCTTATTGGCGCCACTCGATCGTAGCGGGCCACCTGAATCATGACCGGTGTCCGCATCTCTTCGGCGCCCCCCAGCGGATCGAATTTATCCGCCCGAATCAAAATCAGGGGACGCATTGCTCGCCGCAACTGGATGCCCGGTAGAATTCAGGAGTTGAGGGGGAACCTCCAGATCCAGAACCAGTCCTGCCAGCATGAACTCCAGAACGAATAGAAGCAGGAGCCCGACCGATCCTACAAAAGCAAATCGAACAATTTTCTTCAAATAAGCCATCCGTATATAAGACAGAATATTACCCACTTTGATGCACGGATTTACGTACGACAACCTGCGAGAACACAACCAACGGCAAAATTTGAAGTTGCCGGGTTTCGGCCGCTCATCGGGATAACGGCTTCGTGGCGCCGCATACACCTTCCGCTTATTCCCTGGAAATCCATACGTCTTTTTCTTAAGCATTCTTACCGAACACACCAGACGTTTTATATATATAATTTAGAATCCACTCCCCCCCTAATGAAATTCTAATCTTGCTGTCCAGGAATTACCGCTTTTCCTATACTTGAAGTGTGAAAGCCTTCGTCTGCTAAGCTGAGTTATTCGACCCGGTCGTATATTGTCCGCCCGCAAAGTCCGATTACACCAGACCGGCTTTTTCTGAATGAGTTAAACGCGAAATGATCCTGTCTGATATCATTAAAACTTATCTGGCTCAAGGCGCTTTGATTCTCGCAATTTATGGAGTACTGGCCATTCTGCTGGAAAAAACGAACTTACTTTCACGAGTATACGAATACATAACCGGCATTGTTTTTGGATTCACGGCGTCCATGGCCATGCTGATGCCGGTTGCGTTTCATCCCGGATTCATCTTCGACTTACGCGGCGTATTCCTGGTTTTCGCACCGGTGTTCGGCGGATTAACATCGGCAGTAATTGCGACCATCATCGCGGTACTAACGCGCCTGATCATCGGCGGCGAAGGTTCAATTACCGGCCTTGTTTCGATACTGATTGCCGTAGGCACGGGCACGATTTACAGAATTCTCTTGAAAGGTAAACTGGAATCGATACGCAGCCATCATTTCCTGCTGCTCGGTGTCGCTGTACAATCATTAACATTCGGCGGTTTTCTTTACTTTCTTCCGGCACACCTGATGGAATTGATTATCTTTCAATTAGGTCCGATCATCGTGCTGGCGAACGTTTCACTTACATGGCTGCTGGGCTTTATGCTGCAGAACCGCGTCAAGCATTATCAAACAACGCGGTCGCTCTGGTCCACCACACAACGCCTGAAAACATTACTGCACACTCTACCGGATCTGGTATGGCTTAAAGACGCCAACGGAAATTATGCCGCCTGCAATAAACGCTTTGAAAATTTTGTCGGTCATACGGAAGAATACATCCTGGGAAAGACAGATTACGATCTATTCAAAAGCGAAATAGCCGAAAGCTTTCAGAATCATGATCAACTGGCGGTAGAATCGCGTGGCCCACGTACTAATGAAGAAGAAATACAGTTCGCTATAGACGGACATCGCGAAATGGTGGAAACCATCAAAACACCCATATTCAATCCGGATGAAAGTCTGATCGGCGTGCTGGGCATCGCTCGCAATATTTCAGACCATGCGCGCATTGAAAAACAGCTGCGCACCAGCGAGCAACGTTTCCGAGAGAGTTTTGAAAAATCCGGAATCTCTCGTGCGCTTATCGATTTGAGCGGGCGATTGGAATCCGTAAACGACACGTTTGCGAACTGGCTGGGTTACCCTGTTCATAGATTAATTGGAACAGAGCATGCCGAATATCTGCACAACGGAGATCGAGAATACTTCGTAACCTTCATGCATAGACTTTTAAATGAAAACAAGGAAAGCGGGCAACTGGAAGGCCGCTATGTCGGCAGCGACGGACAATTAAAATGGGCCATAATCAACTTCATACTTTTGCGTGATGCCCGCCAGACACCTTTGCGTATACTTTTAGACGTTCAGGATGTAACTAATTTCAAGCGCATGGAATCGAATCTGGAAACCCTGGAGAAACGTTTTCGGCTGGCCATTGAAAATATACCGGACGTAATCGTTATTTATGACGCGGACCGCCGTATACGGTATATTAATAAAGCCACCGAAGTGCTCACCGGAAAAAATCCTGCAGATTTAATCGGTTACCGGGACGAAGAAATCTGGCCTCCGGTGATTTACGAATCGTACCTGCCGACGCTCAAAC
>JAGRMX010000498.1 GCA_020441025.1 Leptospiraceae bacterium | reverse complement strand
CCTGTCGGGTGCGCTGAAATCGTGCGATACCCAGGTAAGACAGGCAGGAAACCCGCAAAAAAGTAGCAATATAGTCGATTTGATCAGTCTACGCTTTATGGTTTGTACGTGCATTCCTGAATCGCCTTATTCAAATTCGGAGATCAGCTGTTTAAATCCGGGTTGCATTCGAATGTTGTCAAAGTCATGGTCTTCCAGTACTCGCGAATAGAACGCATCGCGATTGGCTTCCAGCGCCTTGCGCAGATATGTCAATGCCGATTCCGTTCTGGAGAGCACGGCGAAAATAGACGCCAGCATGTATTGCGCATCGGCGAGTATGCCGGCCGCATTGGCCGCCTGGATAGAAGTGTTTATGCTGATCATTCCGGCCGATTCATTTCCCAGCCCGATCTGACAACCACCAAATAGCGAATATTTGTAGAAACGACCCTGGTCGGATAAATCCGCATCGGACAGGGCGTCGAAAATCTGCGCACATTCGGCGTACTTCTTTAATTGAAAACGAATGATTCCGGCCCACAGTTCCAGGTCGACATCCGGTTGTTCCCATTGTCCGAGTTGGGCGGAACGGGCTTGATCGATGAATTGCATGGCTTCCGGAAAATTGCGTTCATTGTTGGACATTTGAGCCAGTAATAAATATGCTCTGGGGTGTTCAAATGCTCTGCATTCTGTGTTTTGAATGACTGTTTTTAATCGCGCCCGGGCCCGGGTATAATCGCCGTTGAGCATATAAGCATGACCCAGTTCGGTCAACGGAGAGCACAGTTTTCCATCGGCGCGACCCCATTCTGTTTCCAGTTCGCTTACGGCGCGTTCATAGTGGCCAATCGCATCCGCAAATCGCTGTTCTTCGAAAGCCTTATGGCCGGCCATCTGTGAATCCGCACCTATACGGAACCCATCGTCTCGTATATTACCCGAATCATCAAAGCGCACTATCTCTTCGACAACGCCGTTATTGTTTTGATCGTATTCGGCGCGTTCCTTTTTACAGTTTGCATAATATTCGGTGTTATCGATTTTACCATCATTGTTTTCGTCATGCACAACTCGACTGACACATAGAGCGGTCTCGTTTTCTCTGGTTGGGTCGTAGTAAACGACTTCGTCGTTATAATTGTCCAGCAACCCGTTTGCAGCGCGGTTAATGCGCCGTTCTATTTCTCGTTCCTCGCTATCAAAGAGCGAAAGCTTGCTTTCTCTGACTGCACCGTCCGCGTTGAGATAAATATAATAACGCTCGTTTAATGAATTCCGTTTGGGTTGAACGTAGTCGATTACGCCATCGGAATCCTCGTCGACATATGACTCCACACATTCAATTCCACGGTAATCTTCATGAATCTCACCTGTAAACTGACAATTTTGTGCGGCGATCACATTGAGAGCGCCGCCCCAGAGTAGTAGCAGGGCGGATAGTTTTAGGGAGCGATCAGAGTCGGCGAACACATAGTCGATGAGCTCGTTAATGCATTCTTGCGGTGTCATACTTCGCTCACATCGCGACCAATCTTCTCCAGCCGCGCTCTTTAGAGCCTTCAGCATTATTTCCAGTTGATTGTCGGCATCGACGAGAACGTATTGGTTGATTCCATCGGTTTGAATTAACCAGACTGTCCCATCGGATTCCACTGTATCGAAGGATACGGTCCATGGGTAATTTGCGGAGCCTACAAACGGTCCCATTACGCTTTCATCGGCGCTTCGCAGGCGTTGTATGGCCTGCATTTTCGTGGAATCGATGAATGGGGCGGCGTAGGCCGGCAGGGCCATCGCCATGATGGCGAAAACGATACTATTTCGAAAAACGGTCGCGAAGTTGAAACGGATGGTCATGAGAATTCCCTGTATGTGATGCTTCCGACCCTATTTGAACGGAGGCCGAATCGAATAACAGCATTTCCGGCGGCATAAACGCAAAATCCACCACCTGGGGGATTCTAACCGATTCAGGTCCTGACGGATAATTTTCATTGTCTTCCGGAGCAGGTGTTGAAGATTTTTTATAATCAGCTAACCGACGCTGTAAATAACCTGAGATCATTATGCGTGTAACCACAGAATGTCATTTCGATGGCGACGTAATCGGGCGAAGGTTTTAATATGAAACGCAAAGTTTATAAATTGCTGCCTGTATGTATGATTTGAATGGGAGTCGCTTTCTGCGGTCCGGGTCAGGATGAGCTGCTCCGGCTTGCCGATCGGAATATGGTCGCAGGCGAGTGGATATAATCTATAAAGAACTAATAAGAAAACATTCATTGTGTTGTATGCGTCTATCGTTCAGACTTTCGTGGCGATGATTCTCCTGATGAAAATACGGGCGACGTGGTAGCGGGGCTTGACGGCATACGGGATGGAACCATCGATTCGCATACATGGAAACGATATGAAACTACGTCTTGCGACCATCGGTTTACTCTGTGTTTTGTACTGCCAGACAGTGCAGCCACCGGAGCCAACGCCGCTGGAAAAAAGCATTCAAACGCTGCTTGGGCAATACCGTGGGCCGCAGAATGTCAGTCTGGCGATTCTGCCTTTTCGAGATGAACACGGCCAGGAATCCGCAGCGGCGCGTATGATTTACTCGGCGCTGGGCACCGCCTGCTTTCGTGACGGTCGCTTTCGATTGCTGGAGCGCGATAAAATCATTCAGGTGCTGGACGAACAATCCCTTGCTCAATCGGGCCTGATTGATGAGCAGAGTGCCGCGCGCCTTGGACGCTTGATCGGCGCGCGGGTCTTACTCTTATTCGAT
>JAGRMX010000497.1 GCA_020441025.1 Leptospiraceae bacterium | reverse complement strand
TTGGCTGGAGAAACCCGGCGACGGTCGCGGTGTTTTGCTGGGCGGTGTCCCCGGCGTTTTACCGGCCCGGGTGATGATTCTGGGCGGCGGCGTGGTGGGCACCGAAGCGGCCCGAATGGCCTCCGGATTGGGGGCCGATGTGACCATTCTGGATGTGGATCTGGCGCGTTTGCGTTACCTGGCGGATATTATGCCCGCCAATGTGAATACGCTCATGTCCACCGAGCATAATATTCGCGGTCTGCTGGATTCGCACGATTTGATTATCGGCGCGGTACTGATTCACGGCAGTCGCGCCCCTATGTTGATCACCCGGGATATGTTGCAGGCTATGCGTCCTGGCAGTGTAATCATCGATGTGGATGTGGATCAGGGCGGATGCGTGGAGACCAGTCGGCCGACCAATCACGAAGAACCGGTTTTTACGCTGGACGGCATTCTGCATTATTGCGTTCCCAATATGCCCGGCGCGGTGCCGTATACCTCCACCCTCGCTCTGACCAATGCCACGTTGCCGGCCGCTCTGCAACTGGCCGAATTGGGCTGGCGTACGGCCGGGCGCCTCGATCCACATCTACAAAAAGGCTTGAACATTATATCCGGTGAAATTGTATATGAGGGCGTAGCCGCAGCGTTCGGTTACTCCTCTGGAGATATACAGGAGCATCTGAACGCGAAGTGATCTGACCGTTGAAAAACAGTCAGCTGCCTGGAACATAAAGACGCCTGGCCCGGTAGGATTGCCGATGAATTCTCCGGTGGTCATGGCGATTATTTATCAAGGTATTGCTACCGGCAAACGTTAACTACACCCAATTCCGCATTCAGGCGGGTGGAGACTCATCTGGAATCTATATTCGGTCAGCGAGAATTATTCGAATCTTCGGAAAGCGATTTTCAGCGTTTTCTAATCCAAACGGTCCGACACTCGGGCCAACTGGGCGACGCGCTGCCCCTGATGATTGAACGCAATGTACCTTATTATATAATGCAAAACCTGTGGCCCTCGGCCTGGGAACGATTTCGCCAATCGCCCTGTCGGGTGGCTTTCGCCATTGCGGAAACCGGCTGGCGAGGGCGCATCGATAACCTTCAATCCCGGGTCAGCGAGGGCGGCGGCGGATTCTCGCTGTTGTTTCAAAAAAGTTATGTAATCAGTTCCGATTTGATGATCCTTGCCGCCCGGGAGAAAGATGATTTTGCGCTGTGTTATGTGCCCCGGGATGACAGCCAATCCTGGCAGTCGCGCAATGAGCCGGGCGTTAAATTTGATAGTACTCAATTCGGCGTTGTGGATCACCATTATGTGCAAGGACAGTGTTCGCTGGGTCCGGAAGAAGTGTGCATCCTGAAAAAACGCGATTATCTGCGATTCGGTTTACAGATTCCCTTACGTGAAGTGTGCAGCATGGCACTGCTGGCATACGGTATATTGCAATATCATGGTCTGGATACCGAGCCGATTGAATCGACTGTAAACGCTTCAATTTCCGCTCGGGACAAGGATCGTCTGGGCAAGGAAGACCTGGACAGTGCTCAGGTAATTTTGCGTTATTTTCAGGACGCGACCGGTAAAGCCGGTATTCACATTCATCCTTTCTGGGAACGCGTAAAACAGATGGCCGGTATGTAATCCCGGCGGCGCATTGTTTCCGTATTCTTAAAATGAGCTAACCCGTTGGTCTGCAATGCCCGGCAATAAACGCGCCGGGACGGTTGCGTCATTCGTCATGTGACTCACCGGAATACTCCGGGAATTCGATTGCCCCGCAGAGCCCACTTTCATCCTGTGTACAAAACGCGATAAAATCGTTTCATTCTATCCTCAGACGATCCGTTCGCATCAAGTTATATGGAAAATCACCCTGAAGTAGCTTATCTGGGTCCGGAAGGCAGCTTTGCCTCTCTATTGGCCCGCCAACGCTTTCCTGAACATAGACTTGTGCCACAACCGACCATCCGCGATGTCGTGCGCTACGTTCAAAACGGACCCGATCGACTGGGGGTAGTGCCGATAGAAAACAGCTCGGGCGGCATCATTTACGATACGGTCGATTCTTTTGCGGAAGAGTCATTTAATCTGTATATCCGTGAAGAACTGGGCATTCATGTGAATCTGGCTTTGATCGGTCGGCGTGGGCAGGCGGTAGAAAAAATCTATTCGCATTGGGTGGCGCTTAAACACTGTGGTGATTGGCTGGAAGAACAATTCCCCGGTGCTCGATCGCAGGCTGTGAACAGCACATCGGAGGCCGCTTCCATTGCCGCCCGCGAAGATAGCAAAGCCGTGGCCATCTCTACCCGGGATTCCGCCGTGCGGTATGGATTGGATGTTCTGGTATACCCCATTCAAGAGAACTTTTACAATCGCACTCAATTCTTTGTGCTGGGCCGGGAGCCGAATCTGGAAAATCAAATGGAGACCAGCATTATCGTAACACTGGATGATACGCCCGGTGCTCTTTATCATCTGTTGCGTCCATTTGATAAAAACAAAGTCAATCTACGCCGCATTTTATCGCGAAACATTCCGGGACGCACGGATGCCCAGAAGTTTTTCATCGGTATTGAAGGCGCCGAATCGGACCGCAAAATTCAAAAGGCGCTTAAGAAAGCCAACAAGGTGGCATCGCGGATTCGCATTCTGGGCTCTTATCCGTGCATTCTGGAGCCTTTCAACTCGTAGCTCACCCGGTTTGCGCGTTGTTTTAAACAGTTTTTCCCGTTGTGAGAATCCGCCGGTCATACGGTACCTCCTGTACCGAATGACCGT
>JAGRMX010000496.1 GCA_020441025.1 Leptospiraceae bacterium | reverse complement strand
CCGTCTATCTACCCATCCTCCGACCGGCCATTTCCGAAAAATTATAAGTAGACATAATACATCGAAATGTCTCCATCCAACCATGGAACTGGCAGCCCTGGCACTGGTGAACCTTCTTACCGCCATCGGTATGTATTTTGTGTTCGCACTGCGATTCAGCCGCGCAGTGGAGAAGACCCGCAAAAACGAGGTCTTCAAAGAACTGCGTGAAAACGTAGAAATGACGGTAGAGTATATCAACACCGCCCTGGATATGATGGATCAGAAAACGCGCACTTTTTATCAATTGGTGCGTCGGCAGGAAGAATTGTTGCGCCAACTGGAAAACCAGGCCGAAAACGGACGCAAGACCGGCCGTAAGCGTAAGAAAGCTGCCGGTACGGCGAAAAATGAACCGCCCGCCGCTGAAACCCCGTCGAGTACGCAATCAAAGCGGACCAAACAGCAGGGTGAACAACCCGGAGCAAATACATCCAAACCGAAGATCGCACCGGTCGATGAAGTTTCGGATTCGCCTCGCGTGCGGGAACAGGCTGCCCGACAGGTAGCGGCTCTGCGTGCAAAGCCCCCTGGATCGGATGCGGATGATTATGATATTCAACGCGTACTGGGCAATATGGAATCCGACATGCTCGAACTGAGTCCCGGGCCGGAGAGCGGACAGGCTGTATATGACCAGGGACGTCTATTAACCACCGAAATCCGCGATTCCGGATCGCGTGATTTGCCGCGCACCATCGCAAGCGCGGATTCTTCCGGGGCTGCATATCTTGAACCCCCCGGGTGGCTGGGTCGTATTGGTTCCTTGCTGCGACGCACCCTGGGTATGTCACCTACCGCAAACCAATCGGCTATAGCATTGGATGGCAGGCGAGCAACCGCCGCTTCCGGGCCGGCCGGCGGTCGTAGCGGCGTGCAATTTCAAATCCCCATGGCCGGCTCCGGCAATAACGAAACCAGGCAGAGCGGGTCGCAGCGGCGCACGGATGAATACATCCCATCGGATGCCTATCTTATAGAAGAAAGTGATTCGCTTGAGTTAGAAGCCATTCATCCGGACGAGAACTTGAACACAAAAAATAATGCGTACAATTCCATTCCCGAGCAACCGGTGACAGCAGCGTATCATCCGGCCCACCGGTCAGCAGAATCGACGGCCAATAACGCCCGATCAACGCGTGAATTGTATCAGCCGGTATTTGCCTATCCCGGTTCCACGTCGGACCCGCATTCGGAATCGGAGTTGCTGACAGAGGAATTTGCCCGTAAACTGTCTCAGGGCGGGCGTGCCGATCGGGCCATGTTGATTCGGACTCTGTTGCGCAGTGGTTACCCGGCGGAAGATATTTCGGCCGGTACCGGGATTGCGCTGGCGGAAGTGGAATTGGTAGCCTCTTTACCTGAAATCGGTCGACGACCCCGCCGAAATCGGCTTACGGAACAGTGACGGTGTACAGTGAAATAGGTGATCTCACTCCCGGGCAATTTCACCGTTTTGCGCAGTTTATCTATGCGCGCTCCAATATCAATCTGAAAGAACAGAAGATTACGTTGTTATCCAATCGTCTGCGCAAGCGATTGATGGCATTAAACCTGAAAAGCTTCGATGAGTATTTCGATCTGATCAGCGGACCCGGCGGGAAACAGGAACTGGTGCACTTCCTGGAAGTTGTTACTACCAATGAAACTTACTTCTGGCGCACAACGGCCAATTTTACCATGCTGCGGGAAGAAATCTTGCCCGATTTATTGCGCCGCTTTCCGGGACAGAAGCTGCAATTCTGGTCTGCGGGCTGTTCCACCGGTGAAGAGCCGTATAACATCGCCATTGAACTGGTAGAGGGGATGAAGCGCACCGGTGTCTTTGATTTTCAAATTGTAGCCACCGATCTGTCCGCCCGGGTTCTGGATTTCGCCCGGGAAGCGCGTTATGCGGGTCGAAAAATTGATAAAATTCCGGAACCTGTTTTACGACGTTATTTTCGGCCCGATACGGAGAAAGCCGGTTATTATCGTGTGCGGGACGATATCCGTGAACGGGTGGAGTTCCGTCTGGAAAATTTGTTTGAAACCAATCGTAGCGGATTGCATTGCATAATCTGTCGCAACGTTATGATCTATTTTCGGCGAGAGGATCAGGAAGTCCTGGTAAATCGATTTTATCGGGCTCTGCGTCCGGGCGGCTACTTGATTGTCGGTCACTCGGAAAGCCTGCATATGCTGAAAACGCAATTCAAACCCCGTAATATGAAAAATGGCGTGTCCTATTTTCGAGATCCGGACGCAATCCATCAGTCTGTGAGTCCGCGCGATGCTTGAGAGTATGTCCGGAGTAGCCGCCGGCGGTTGTCGGATCGGCGGTATAGAGCTGGAGATTCTGGTTCGTTCCGTGAATCACCGCTATCTTGATATCAGTGTGCGTTGCCCGCCGGCCTTTCAGTTTTTAATTCCGGAATGGGAAGCGGCAATCCAATCGCGCTTTAGACGGGGACGCATCGAACTGGAAGTCAAGAGCGGGAGTCAGCAACAATTGGCCGGTGTTCGCATTCAGGAACATGTGCTTAGAGATTACATCCGGGTGATTGGCCAACAGCACCTGTCCGGAACCAGAGCCGGCGCTTATAAAAAACCAATCCATACGCAAGCGGAACCGCTTTCAATAGAAGCATTCGTACAACTGCTTTCGCTGCCGGGGGTTGTACAGATTACACCGGGCTTAACGGATAAATTTCCGGTGGATCGGTTGCAGCGTGAGGTGCAAAAGATCCTCACGCGTGTGAA
>JAGRMX010000495.1 GCA_020441025.1 Leptospiraceae bacterium | reverse complement strand
TTACCGATAACGCGGCGAATTCCTTACCTTCGCGTTTAGAACCCACCCGTCGCGGTCCGTACCGTTACTACGCACCCGATTTTTATCGCGGTATTTATTTAACATCGTACACGGCTCGAACACCTTCGCGCTACAAACCGCTTCTGGATCAAGCGAAGGCGCACGGCATCAATGTGCTGGTTGTGGACGCTCAGCCGTATATGCCCGACGCCGAGTTTGTTCGACTGGCAAGAGAGAAGGGCTTTTATCTGGTCAGTCGGGTGGTGGTGTTCGAGGGCGGTCTCAAAGTGTTTCCCCCGGATATGAAACACATTAACAACGTGATTGATGTGGCTGAAAATTCGGTGAAAGCCGGTTTTATGGAAGTGCAGCTCGATTATATTCGTTTTACTGATTACTGGAGGGGGCAGACTCTTTCACTGGAGCAGCGCTACCGGGTGATTACCGGCGTACTAAAAATGGCCACCGATCGATTACGACCGCATGGTGTGCGAATCGGTGCGGATATTTTTGGAAGGATTGCGTTTAATCGGAATGATCGTATCGGACAGCAACTGGAATTGTTTTCCGAGCATCTGGATACGATTTATCCCATGTTGTATCCGTCGCACTTTTACGGCGAGCCCAATCGCATTCGCGATCCCTATACGACGATTTTACTTGGAGTGAAAAACTCGGTAGAGCGGGTGAATCAACGTTCCCGTGTGATCGCTTATATTCAGGGATTTCAAATGAAGATTACGGAAAGCGGATTGAGTTTTACTAATTATATGCGCAAACAAATTGAAGCGTCGGAAGATTCGGGCGGCGCGGGGTTTATATGCTGGAACGCCCGCAATGCCTACGGTCCTTTTTTTCAGGCGCTGGCGTTGCATGATAAGGAGCACAATCGGGAGGCGAATGCGTCACATGCGCGATGAGGCATTGAGCAAAGACCTGGATCCGCGCCGCAATATTTACGTGGTAGGAATTATTCCCGAATTGAATTTTAGATTCGTACTCGGGCGCGATTCATCCGTGGCCGCGGAAGTGGCACAGCTACAGGGTGCATCCGATCGGGTGCGCGTATTGCTCGGTGAAACCATGCTGGCCGCCTTCTTTCTATCCACTCATAGCTCGAAGAGTGGACGCGATCAAACCGTAAGTCTGCATATAGAATATAAAGGCCTGCCCCGCCGACTGATCGCCTTTGCCGCGAGCGACGGTGCCATGCGGGCTACCGTGGATGTACCCGACGCGGATTGGCAGGGAGCATTGTGGCGCGATTGTGACGGCGGCATATTAAGAGTGAATCGATGGTTGGAAGAGAATCGTCGGCGGGTATACGGTTCGGTTGTGCAGATGCGCGACGTGGATCTGGCAAAGAATCTGGAAGAATACATGGGGCGCTCGGATCAGATCCAGAGTTTCATTCGGATGGACTCGACCGATACGGGGGATGCCACGCAGGTATCCGGATATATGTTTCAAGCCATGCCGGACACCTCCGCCGATCAGGTAGATGCGGTTCTGGATATGCTGGGCGGTCGCAGTGCGTCGGAAGTACTGTCCGGAATTGTCGACGGCATGGGGGGCGGTTATTCCAATCAAAACATCAGCGTACTTTCACATACGGTGCGCGTTCTTAAAAGCGGAAATTTTTATACATATTGTGATTGCAATAAGCATAAAGTGGAAAAAGTAATACTGATGATGGGCGCGCAATCGGCATCCGAGTTGTTGGAGTCACATGGTGTAATTGAAGTACAGTGTGAGTTTTGTAAACGTCACTATCAATTTCATAAACCGGAAGTGGATGTTCTGTTTCAGAGCGGCGCCGGTGAGTCAAACGCATCTTAACAGGTAGAGTCGGTTTTGGATTATATTCCTATAAATTCTATAGACGACATTGATCCCCGTAAGATATCCATAAGAGATATTAACAAGCGATATGTGGATCGTAACGGCAATCGATACGCTACACGCTTCAACCTAGAAACCCGCCGTGTAGAAGTCGTGCAGTTATTCAAGAATAAGCAGGAAGCGCTACAGGTGCGTACCCGCATACTGGAGCAGAAAAAAGCCGAACAGAAGGAGCGGGGCTCTCGCCTGAAAGGCGATTCGGAAGTCGCCGCTGCTCCGGGTGTTACCGGCGGAAAACAAGCGGCCCATAGTATGCCGGGTGAAGACATTCCGGTTAATGACATGGACGATATGGAAATGGGCCTGGATGATCTGGATGTGGAAATGGCGGACCAATCGCCGTTTCAAGGCGACGCTTCGGAGCAACCGGCCTCGCCGCCGGCCATCAGCGCATCCGCCGCCGAAGACGATGAAGGCGATTTTGATACGAACGCCGCTCAACCGGTAGCGCCGTCGCAGCGAGTATTCATTGAAAAGCAATTTATGGAAGAAAAATCGGCGGAGCTGGGTAAGATCAAAGAGCGCCAGCAGATTATTTTGAATAACTTGAAAAGCTCGAACTACTGGGATAGTAAAACGGATATCAACCTTACCGACCTGGAGCGAGAAATGGATCTGTCCGTCTGGCAACCTGCGGACGAAGCCGTTAATTATTATCGTGAGTTATATGGTTATCCTCGATCCGTGGGACATTATATGATGCGATTATTGCCTGAAGACAAACAGGCCGTGGAAAGTGAACCGGATGAAACCAGACGCCTGACCATGATTCAACGTCGCGAAACCCGCCGCACTTTTGAAGAAATTTTCAAGAAAATTAAAAGCTATACACATCGACTTATGGAAATGGTCAAGACGGCGGACACAGCAAAGGTGCGTTCTT
>JAGRMX010000494.1 GCA_020441025.1 Leptospiraceae bacterium | reverse complement strand
GCAGATTGGGTACATTTACAAAACTGTCAATGAAACTCGCTATTGAATGGGGTCGGGACAGACATCGCGCATGCGACAGCTCAGACACTTTTCACCCATGAAGACCCGATCAAAGAGTTCCATCATGGGATCGATGAGTGCTTTTTCATCGGTAACGATGCCCGCTTCAAAATTACGCGTATCCGGATTGCGTGCGCCCATCCCGGCGCCGGTAAGGTTGGCGGAACCGATAAAGGCCTGGCGACCATCCACAATCATGCATTTAAAATGCACCCGCGGACACAGCAGGCGTTCAAAGCGTTCCGTTTCCAGCAACGCGGGAAAACGATCGAAGTCGCGTCGAAAGCGGGGACCCGGCTCTTTGGCGTGCAACAGACGCACCTCGACCCCATTTTCCACCAATCCCGCCAGGATTTTTAAAAAAGGTTCGTAGACACGCCCGGTGCGCACGTGCATGTCTTTAATATCCGCGGTGCCAATCCATAGATAGTTCCGGGTCTGCAGTACCCGGGGCAGAATGAATTTTTCGTATATTGCTTCGTTGGTAATCAGTTCCGTCATCGCGTTGCCTGTCGATGGTCCTCCATATAGTATCGGTTACATATCGACTTTTCCGCGCCCTGAGTCTGGACGTGGTGCTGGGTAGCCTGGCTGGAATGGCCGCAGCGGCCCATATCCGCAGTGTTTCCCTGCCCTGGTCGGTATATACGTTACTGGCAGCCACGGTCTGGCTGATCTACACCGGCGACCACCTGCTGGATGGACGGCGCAGAGGTCCTCAGGCCCGTATGTATCGCCATCGTCTGCATGCCCGCTTTTTTAAGCCCCTGCTGGTACTCGCCCTGCTGGATTTCTTGCTGGCCATGTATCTGGTTGTATTCCATTTACCGCGCGAATTAATCGCTCCCGGGTTAGTGCTGGCGGCCTGTAGCGGCGTGCATCTGCTCCTGGCCCAGTGGAATCGCCTGAAAGCGTATCCCAAAGAATTGGTCATAGCGATTATCTATGCCTGCGGAATCTGGCTTGCGCCCGTGATTATGAGCCGGCAACCCGTTGATCCGACCGGCATACTGTTGTTCGTCCAATTCGGCGGCACGGCCTTTCTGAACCTGTGGCTGTTCTCTATAATGGAAGCCGAGCATGATGCCCGCGAAGCTATGCCCGCAGCGGCGCAATTTCGAAGTGATCATCGCAGCGTGTTCCTGTTCGCTCTCGCGGCGATCGGGACCGTATCCATGGGTACCGGCGCACTTGCATTAAGTTTATTGCGAAACGCCGTGCAATTCCGCTGGCCGCTCACTTTTCTACTGGTAAGCGCCGTCCAGATACTGGCTTTCTTTGTACGAGAACCTTTACGTGCCCGGGAACGCTACCGACTCCTATGCGACGGTGCGTTCTTATTGTACGCGCTTCCGTTATTCTTTCTGCCATGATCGATAAGAAGCAACAGAACTTTGATGCAATCGCGCCGTACTACGACGCATTGTTATGGGTTACATCGGGCTCGACCATCCTGCGCAGCCAGACTGCATTGCTACCCGAAATATATGAGCGTTCGGATACAATTCGCACTATTGCCGTCATTGGCGGAGGTACCGGTGCTTTTCTGGATACGTTGCTGAACCGGTGGCCAGAAACCATCCCATTGCCGGATGTGTATTCAATCGACGGCAGCGAACGGATGTTGCGTATCAGCCGTGAGCGGATAGCGCGAGCATATCCGGACAGTCTGCATCGTCTGTATTTTATTCACAGGCGACTTCCATGGCGAGCGGATAAGCCGCCGCCCGGCTGGCCGCGCTTCGACTTAATCATAACCAACTATGTGCTGGACTGCTTTGATGACGCGACGGTCGCACAGGTCCAGAGTCAATTGCATCAATTGCTTAAAACAAACGGTTTATGGCTATGTGTCGATTTCTACGTACAACAACCCGGCCGCATTCGACGCGTATTGGCGCGCACGATTATTCGCGGTCTGTATCTCTTTTTTCAGATCACCACCGGTTTGCGCCCGACTCGTCTGCCCGCCTATGACCGTTTTTTTTCCGAACACGATTATCGTTTGCGGGCTGAAAAGACGCATGCTTTTAAATTGATTCGAGCCCGATTGTACGAAAAAAATGCTGACGCTGCTTTCCGCCTTACATTAAAGTAATCCCGGTATGCCGAACGTTCAGGCATTTTTATTCACCGCCGACCGTGACGATCGTTCCGGTCAGTACGCCCTGCGATTCTACGGTCGGGCGCTGGATGGGAATTCCACGCGGCCGATCGAAGTTGTCATTACCAACGTACCGCCGGTATTTTTTGTAGAGCGCGGTCTGGAGTTGCCCGAGTATATTCGCTATCGAGAACGTCGACCGGTGGAGCTGCGTACTCTGAATGGGCAGGATGTGGATGCGCTGTATTTTAACGGAGAGTACGATTTACGCCAGGCGCGCGAACAGTTGCGGGCACGCGGCTTTAAAACCTATGAAGGCGATGTCAATTCCGGCGATCGCTACCTGATGGAGCGCTTTCTGAACGGCGCCGTAACCGTAAGCGGGGAATGTCGCTCCCACAATCATACGCTCATATTTGAAAACCCGAAAATCCAACCGGGTACCGCACGCATCAAACCGATAACAGCCTCCATCGACATTGAAACCGGCGTGGCCGACAATCGTCTGTATTCCATTGCCGTGGATATTCTGAATGCCGATCAAGATTCAGAATCACCCCGGTTAAACAGAAATCCCTCCGGCGATTCCCCTGGCACTTCCATTGAAACTTCCATTGAAATC
>JAGRMX010000493.1 GCA_020441025.1 Leptospiraceae bacterium | reverse complement strand
AAGGGCAAACAGAGCACGGCAACCGTTTATACTTTATAGCGACGTCATTGGATCTTAATTACGATCTTACCCCGCGCTCTACCCGCCTGGCTGGCGGTATGCGCCGACTGAATCTGTTCCAGCGTATACTCGCTATCAATGACGGACATCAGCTTATTCTCTTCCGCCATCTGTCGTAAAAATTCCAGATCCGCGCCGTGGGGTCGCACCATGATAACTCGGGCGCGCTTGCCACCGAACAATCCTATAATATTGCCCAGCGCCAGCACGGGACCGGGCAAGGTGCTGATATAAATACCACCCCGGCGCAGAGCGCCCATGGCGCGCATACCCAGCGTACTTACCGCGTCAAAGATAACGTCATACTCATGTTCTCGCAGCGGATCGGCGGTTTTATAATCGATGACTTCATCGGCTCCCAGCCGACGCACCAGTTCCGCATTGGCGGCGCTGCAAACACCCACGACCGTTCGCACGCCCAGTGCTTTCGCAATCTGCACGGCGTACGATCCCACGCCGCCCGACGCGCCATTGACCAACAGAGTAGCATCGGTCCGGATATGAGCCAGGTTGCGCAACGCCTGCAGGGCGGTCAGTCCGGCCAGCGGAACGGCGGCCGCTTCCGCGTGCGACATATTAGACGGTTTTCGCGCGACCACATCTTCCGGTAGAGCAATGTATTCCGCGCTGGCCTCGCCCGCTTTTTTATTGGAACGAGCGTACACCGCATCGCCCACCTTAAAGGTGCGCACATTCGACCCGATGGCAATCACCTGACCGGATACATCAAAACCGGGTATGGCCGGTAGATTCAACGGACGAATGAGTCGCAGTGCGCCCTGTCGTAATTTCCAGTCGATGGGATTGACGCTGCCGGCATGGATTTCAATCAAAAGCTCATTCGCTTCCGGCACGGGACGGGGAATATCCGCCATCTGCAGTACATTAACGTCACCATAACGATGATACAATACGGCTTTCATATTTGCTCCCTGATTGAACCTGTCGCTGCGAATATCATTGAATCGTTTCATTTCACGCGCCTCGAAACGAGTAACGCTCCATCCGGAGGAAATCACGGCCGTAATTCGGCGACAAGCGCTTAAATGCCTGATTTGTGCTTTTTTGCGGTGTAATCAACGTATGCGGAGGCAAGGCCGATTGAATTGCCCCGACAGGATGAATGGCGATTGTAAAGCGATTTTACTATTTAGAACTCATCTCAAAACTAAGAGTTATTAGCATTCATCGATATTGTAGTTTGCGCTGAACTAACTTTTTCTGGTTGCTTTCAAACGCGATTCGATTATACACCTGCTATGCGCCGATATATCTTGATTTTGCTATCCGGGCTGCTGCTGACCACCACTCAATGTCGGGTGCATGCTACTGAATGCGATGCCGACGATTTCACCTGTGAAAGCCTGACCTTGCTGGCTTATTTGCACAGTAAATTGCAGGGCCGTTTCATCGCCGTAGGTGACGCCGGAGCGATATATTACTCCGATTCGGGGGCCGCCGGAAGCTGGCAGGATGCCGGCCTCGGTATCTCCAATCAAATGACCGCCGTGGCGTTCGGCAATCAATACATAGTGGCTGTAGGCGCTACGGGTCAGGTGTGGTCTTCAGCGGAAGGTGAACGGGGCACCTGGACCAGGCATGACGCCGGTACGACCGCCGACTTACGCGCGGTAACTTATGGTGAAGGAAAGTTTATCGTATCAGGCGCTACCGGAAGCGTGTTTATTGCAGACGAAAGCGACCTTGCCACCTGGCGCGACGCTTCGTTCCAGACCGCGGGCAATAACTGGAGCGGTATTACTTACGGACAGGGACGCTTCGTCATTGCGGGTAGCGCCTGCCGAAGCTGGTATTCGGAAACGGGGGAAGCAGGCACCTGGGTGGACGCCACAATCGGTTGCGGCAGTAATTTGTTTGATATTGAATATTCCGGAACGCGCTTTTTCTATGTGGGTGTGAGCGGCGCCCTGCGTTATTCCCCCGACGCACTCAGCTCGGGTAGCTGGGTTTTTGCCAATACGGGCGGAGGTTCTACTCTGTTTGGCGCCGCTTCAGGCAACGGTGTGTTCATCGCCACGGGCGCATCCGGTGAAATCTGGCAGTCCCCGTCCGCTGACAACGGAACCTGGACCATGCGGGCCAGCAGTGTTAACAACGTAGAAGACGCGGCCTATGGCAACGGCCTGTTTATCGCCGCCGGCGATGCGGGCACTCCGCTGTTGCAATCTTCGCCGGACGGAATCACCTGGACCGATATTTCCTCCGGACTTTCGGCCACCGGCTTACGGGGTATCGCCTTTGGGTACCTGCCCCGTGGTCCGCTGGAAGCTCCTCTGTATTGACGGATAAAGAGGCGGACCGTCCTCTGGAGAACACCGATGTGCAAAGATTTTTCGAACGACGGGATAATCGCGAGCGGATACGGTTTTTTCAACGCTATTTTTCAAACGTAATTTTAGAAAAACGACTTGCTTGCGCATGAATAAAACTTTTTCTCGATGTGATAGCAATGCCGCGCAGAGCGAAGCACTCGAATAACGCGGCGTATACAATCCACTCGATTCACCCGATCATAATAACATACACCATGCCGGATTCAAAAGATCGACCCATCACCCTGACGGCGCGAGCCGAAGAAGATAATGATCTTTATTCCCTGTATTTTACGGGCGAATTGATCATGAATACGGTCCCGGTATTTCAGCAGGCCGTAGCGGAAGCGCTTTACCGTAAAAGAGTCATACTGGATTTCGATGCGGTCGATTTTGTGGATT
>JAGRMX010000492.1 GCA_020441025.1 Leptospiraceae bacterium | reverse complement strand
CGAAGAATTCCGCTTCCGACATGGGCGACGGAATTTGCGGGGCGAAGTACAAACCGAGCGACAGCACCGCTACAATCGGGAAAAGCGATGCCAGGGTGACCACGCCGAATCCGGAAGAATCGCCTCCGCCGACCATACGTGAAATACCGATGCCCAATGCCAGCACCAGCGGTACGGTCACGGGACCGGTGGTGACCGCACCGCAATCCCAGGCAAGGCCGGTGATGGTCAATAGATTGGGTTCCATGTAAGCGTATATTGTCAGTGCCGAAAGAGAACCTACCAGTATATATATGAAAGGTTTCAAAGACCAATTGTAAATGAAGCGCAGCATTCCGAACAGGACCGCCACGCCCACGCCAATGCCGACTGAATAGACCAGCACATCCGGGTGTGTGGAGAGCAGCAGGAATAATAGCGGTGCTTCCCAGGGGGCCACTTCCTTCCCCGCGGTTTGCAACACGGCGATGGCCGGCTCAGCCAGAGTGGCCAGGAATCCGAGCACAAGAGCGAAGAGCAGGATGACAACCAGGTTCGATTTTTGCGGCAGACGAACGCCGACCAGTTCGCCCAGCGGCATGAGGCCCAGAAAGAGACCTTCCATAAAAAAGGTCAAACCGGCCACCACCAGCGCGATTCCGAGCGCGATAACGGATGCTTCGGCGATGGGGATGCCCAGCACCAACGTTTGAAATAATATCAGATAGGTGATGATCAACCAGACGGATTTGATCTGGGCCAGCAGTCGGTCCCGCACATACGGACCCAGCAGGCCCATCGATTCTTTGAATGTTATTTTAATCTTTCCGGTGCTCTGTTGTCGCACAAGCGCCTTCCATCGGATGATTTAGCGGCTTCGGGATGCGAAATAATTCGCATACTATTGTATAGAAATGGCCGGTGAAACCGGCTGCCGCACGGGATGATAAAATCAAGTATGCGGATCTGTAAAGCACTTCACTTCCGGACAGATGGCTTCCGTGCGGCGGCATTCCGCTCGGTGTTAATGCTGGACGGGACACCCGTGCTCTGAATTCGTATGTTTAATCTATGATCCATGCGCTACCGCCGGGTGCGGTTAGGCGCCATTCTCAAAACCGCACGCAGGCCGTTTTGAGATGACTTTTGAGTCCTGAGGAGACACATACCGAATGAGTTTGCTGACACTGCTTTTGTTTCTGGTTGGCTTTTTCCTGTTAATCAAGGGTGCCGATTGGATGGTGGAAGGGGCCGCGGCTCTGGCGCGCAAGCTGAAGGTCAGCGATCTTGCCATCGGTCTGACGATTGTTTCCTTTGGAACTTCCGCACCGGAATTCGTGGTGAACATTATCGCGTCGTTACAGGGGAACGGCGGGCTGGCCATCGGGAATATTCTGGGCAGCAACATTGCCAATGTACTTTTGATTCTCGGTATCGCCGCTTCTATTCGGCCTCTGGTGATCCAGCAGAATACCATCTGGAAAGAGATCCCGTTGAGTTTGCTCAGCGCGATTATCCTGGGCGTGCTGGTCAATGACCGCCTGATGGACGGCGGAGTGGCGTTGCTCGGTCGCGGAGACGGCATTATTCTTATATCCTTCTTCATAATTTTTATGTATTACACTTTCGGCCTCGCGCAGATGGGCGACATGCCGGTAGACACGGAAGAAATCAAAGACATGCCGGTGTGGAAAGCGATTGTGTTTACAGTCGTGGGCCTGGCCATGTTGCCGATCGGTGGACAGTTGATTGTGGATGGGGCCATTGAAATCGCGGAGCTGTTCGGAGTCAGTGACGCGGTAATCGGCATAGTAATTGTGGGCGTGGGCACATCTCTGCCGGAAGTGGCGGCCTCGGCGGTGGCCGCGTATAAAGGCCGCACCGACATTGCCATTGGCAACGCGGTGGGTTCGAATATTTTCAACATATTCTGGGTGCTGGGAATCAGCTCCATGATCAAAACGATTCCATTCGATGAGACTTTGAATGGAGATGTGTTGATGACGATCTTTGCCAGTCTGGCGCTTTTTCTATCCGCTTTTGTGGGCAAAGCACGACACGTGGGTCGCGGGGAAGGCGTTCTCTTCCTATTGATGTATGTTACGTACATTGTAGTGCGATTGGCATTCGGTCCGCTCTGAAACCGGGCCGGTAAGTATGCGCAGGCAATCGCGACAGAAATACGCCGTACATCTGTTGCTGTGGATGGTGGTTTTTTTCTTTGCGATTGATATTCTCGTGTTTCGCAATTTGCTGTGGCAGATTCCGGATGAGAGCGCTTGGGATGACGATCCTTTCTACCATTTTGAAACGCACGCGCGCCATTTAAAAAATAATCGGGATGCGAATGAGTATCGGGTGCTCGTTGTGGGTTCCTCCATTGCGCTGTATTCGGTATTAACCGATCGACTGGAGAGCACGCTACGCCGTCAGTTTCCGGATCGCAATGTACGGGTACGCCGATTGTCCCACCTGGGTCTTACGCCGCTGCACCTGCGCGCGTATATGCGGCGGGTGCTGGATACGCAACCCGACCTGGTCATCTGGCCCACCAATCCGGTGGACCAACGGCTGGAACGTCCGCTGATGCAGGAATCCATGGGGCAGTTATATGCGCCCGAATTACACGTGCCTGCTTTGCGCGATTATCTTGCGGCGGATTCGACGCCTGAAATTCGCATGTCGGATGAGTTACGCACGCGCTCCGATCTGGAACCTGCGGATCGGGAGGCTCATTTTCAAGACGCGCTGGAACAACGACAGACCGCACTGGATCGTTATGCGCAGTTTTTAGTCAGCGGTGATGAGTATCGCATGT
>JAGRMX010000491.1 GCA_020441025.1 Leptospiraceae bacterium | reverse complement strand
TGACTTTCATCAGGTGCTGCCTTTATTGACCCGCAAGCTCCGGGTTGTGACCCACGATCATCCCGGCTTCGGTTTATCGGACAAGCCCGATGATTATTCTTATAGTTTGATCGACCAGGCCGACATTGCGCTGGGCGTATGGAAAACCCTGGGTATTCGCGAAGCGCATTTACTCGCCCATGACTACGGCACCAGTGTGGCTACCGAAATTCTGTGTCGGCGTCAACGAGCCGGCATAGCACTCAAGTTAAAAAGCGTAACCCTCTCGAATGGTAGCGTTTTTTTAGACATGGCCCGCCTGCGCCTTTCCCAACGCATACTGCGCAACCCGCACATCGGTCGTATGTATGCCCGTCTGGCCGGAAAAAACTTTTTTCATCGTCGGATGCGCGGTTTATTTGCGCGACCCGACAGCGTATCCGAATCGGATCTGGATATAATGTGGGACGCCATCAATCAGTATGATGGCCGAAAACGATTGGCGGACATATCGTACTATTTATTTGAGCGCGAAAAATTTCGCGATCGCTGGACATCCGTATTGCCGCAAATAAATATACCGGCGCACATTCTATGGGGCCGACGCGACCCGGTGGCCGTTCCCGCTATCGGCCAACGTCTGGCGGATGAGATTCCGGGCGCACGCTTAACCTGGTTGAATCACTGCGGACACTATCCCATGCTGGAAGATCCGTCCGAATATGCCGAGGCGGCCCTGGATTTTCTGGAAGGATTGGTAAAACGTAAGCGTCGCGGTATCAAGAAAGCCGGCAAAGCCATTCGTAAGTCCGCAAACAAAAAAAAGACAAAACGGAGTAAGGCATAAAAGGCCTGAACTATTAAATCATAATTTCAAACGAATGGAATCATTTTCGGGGATTGTGCTCCCTTATTCTTTTATACGATTAATGTAAGTTACAATTACGTTAACCGTTGTGGGTCGCCGCCCGGTTTGTGTGTGAATTGGCGGCTATCCAATCGCGTATGCCGGACGCCAGCACCCCGCAGGCCATGGCCGTCATGATGTACGACAACCATCCATGCGAATGGGGTACCAGAGCGGTGGATTGTTGCCACCAGGTCCACATTTCAGGCAGCAGATAAGCCAGAAAAGCGCCGTATACGATGGCCATCAGCGAATGCATGACGCGTTCACCCGCCGGCAATGGTCGATGGGCATCCTCCTCCAGAAAATCCAGCATGGTAATGACGATTTCCGCAAGCAATAGAATCGCCAGAACCACCGTATACCATCCGCGCGGCTCCAGCCAGGCGAGACTTCCGAAAAGAATGGCATAGGCCCCATCGCGCAGCGCGTGCAGACGCAGTTCACGCGCCGCTCCGCGGGTGGACGGTAGCCGCGCGTGCCATTCATGATAATACAGGGTGTCGAAGGCACCCATGACCCCCTGCAGTGCCAGTAAACTTAAGGCGATGGTCAGTTCGTCGGGCCCCATACCCTTCCTCCGTAAGTCAAAATTCTGCCGATGACGGGTACGTGAACTCCTACCCGCACGACCCATCCGGATGAAGCGGCGCGCACGCGGGCTTTGATGCACGGCGCCGGCCAGACATCCAGCCACAACCAGCGCAGCAGACAGCGTTGCTGAACAAATACGAAACCGGTATGCGTGAACTCCAACCGAAATTCAAAGATCAACGGCCCCGCAACTTCATATAATAAGCTCTGGTACGTAAATTGGCGGGTTATAAAGCGGGGCCGGCCATCAAAATCCCGAATCCAGATTTCACCGTTCGCCAGCGGTCTAACAGTCAGACGGAGTTCACGCGCTTCGGCGTCCGTTCGAAAGCCACCCAGAGCGGCCAGCATACGCGCCATTCCTCCGCGACCGCGCCGTATCCAGAAGCGACCCTGTGCGTGAACTACATCCGGTCGCCCGTGAAAATCGCGTAAAGCGGCGGACAGATGCGTGAACTCCCACCCCGGGAGCGTCGGATAGGCCCGGCCGGCGGCAAAACGAGCGCTGGAATTGAGCCAGAAGAAATACAACCCGAAAAGCGGCAGCCATATGAGATCGTTGCCCACGTTGATCCACATGCTGCGCAGAGGCAGAGCGCCCGCCTGGACATACATCCACCAGCCCAGCGGTCCGAGTGTTTTTCCCAGCAATCCAATCAACGCCAGAACGGGATACCGATCGGGCCGGGCCGCTACGAGGTAATAACCGCACGCGTATAGCGCTACAAACAGGCCGATGCCGGCCACCAGAAAAGGATAACGGGCGGGCGGCAAACCCAACGGCCGGAAGAATAGATCGGGATTCAATACAATGACCAAACCCCAGATCAGATTGTACACGGCAGCCAGTACGAAACCGGTTTGAATGATTCGTAGTGTCATGTCGTTGTTAACTCAAAAGTTTTAATCGGAATACGCAACATCAATCACCAGCTTGACTTTGGAGCATATTCATTTCGATTGTCATGTTGATAGCATTGCCGCCGGGAGGCAACCGATCACCGGTATGCAATGAATCCATGCTGAAAAGTATTTGTTATCCTTCATAATGCGCCACAGGTTGCCCTACTATAAAACCTGCATGTCGGCCAGAATCAAAATAAAGAAAACCGTCTCTCAATGCTATCCGGCATTGATATTGCTCTTATGTACTCTTTACTTTTTGCGACATACATTGGACTGGTTTGAGTCCCCCACTGTCGGTAATCTCGATTGGGATTTCAATCTGTTTTATCTGGAAATTTTTGTACGTCCTCTGCGCGATTTTCATCAGCTACCGCTCTGGAATCCATATTCAATGGGTGGATTTCCAATTAATATTCACCCGG
>JAGRMX010000490.1 GCA_020441025.1 Leptospiraceae bacterium | reverse complement strand
CGTTCGGATTCTAACTTCGCAGAATTTATCACGCGGTTACGGATCGTAAGGCGAACCGTTGGAATCCGGAACAAATTGCACAGGGGCCGCGAAGGTCGTTACGCCCGTACGTATTCGACATGCGAATGGTTTCAGTGATTTACGAGCGGTTCGTCCAGAACGCTCAACAAAACTCGAAAATCAAGCCGGTCCAGGCCGGGTAAATATACTTCCAGGGCTTCCAGCTTGAGTCGATTAATGATATCCTCTTTAAAGAAGTGATTGCCTTCTTTGATTACGTAGTTCAATATAAAGAATCGATACGCTTCTTTCACAAACAGCAAATCGGTTTCGGTTAAAGAACAGACGGCATGGTAGTGACGCAGGAATAATCGAAAACGCTCTTCCAATAACGGGTCGGGCAGATAACTGAATACGGTCCGGTCGCCCACGCTGCTGGAAACACGGCTGCAAAAGTAAAAGTCCAGCAGGCGGGGTTCTATCCGGAACCAATCGTAATCCCAGCGACTGAACAGCCGAAAACGGTCGACCTGGTTCTCGGGCAGGTACTCCACCGAAAAATTACCCAGATTCCAATCCAGTAACAACGGGATCCGCGGCATGTAATCGTAGCCCAGTTCGTCGATGTTCATCAGAAACTGCAGGCATTGATCCTGAATAACATCCAGCAACTTCTTACGTACTCCGAATCGACGTCGGGAATGCCGATTGCGAACCAGGTCCATCAGATAGATCATATCGGATTTAATGGACTTGGAAGTGGGCGGTATACGCGGTGAAAGCTCCAGACTCTTGCGATGAAAACGTCCGATCTCACGGCCCAGATTGGCGATGTATTCTTCGGGCAGAATACGCGGCAAGAATCCGCTGATGGGCACATCATAATAGAATACGACCCAGTGATCGCCGCCATAATACGTATACACGCGATTATTTCGAGACAGTCCGTCCGAAAGCAGGCTACGATATTCGGTTTCACTTAACAGGCGATTCCACAGGTGAATCCGATCGTGATCTTCCCGGAATTGAAAATAACTGCCATAAGACGATACTTTGGCGATTACGCTGCTGTGATCATTCATTTCCAGTCGGTACACCTGATTTGTGGAAACATTGGCGCTGACTTCAATGATACTGTTGATGTTGCGCGCGTCTCCCAGCCCCTGCCAGGCGGATTCGACGATTTCGGGTATGATTTTCTGCAATTCATCCATACTGAGAAGTTATAGTTTAGCGATCAGTTCCAGGAAAGGCCAGTTACCTGGAACTCATAGTTTTTAGATTAAAGGTCATCATTCTAAGATGAGTTCTTTGGTTTTAATTAAACGATTTACCGGCGGATTTCCAGAACAGCGTGAATATACCCGGCAATTCAATCCACATTATCGTCCGATTGTTTCAGAAAAGCGGTCGGTTCCGGACTCCGGAGGAGGGGTGTTATGGACCGCGTTTCATCCGGAATCATGCTGGCGCGCTCCCGGTTTCCGGTCAATCGATACGGATCAGCCAGGTTCACTGGATTTTGAACGTGTTCCCGCGTCCGTAAAGCGGGCGGATGCACCGAATCGTATCCGTGAGCATAAGAACTCACAGCCATGGGAAAATCAATCGGCGTAAAGTAAAAAATGGCGCGACCGTTTATCGGACAGGCGTCCCCGGTGCAACCGTGAACGTATGTTTTTCAGAATGAGCGGCACGTGTTGTTGAGTATAAGAGAGCAGGGCTGGCAACGTAACGGTGGTAGCCAGCATTACCGCTGATAAACCGGGCAGTGCGACCAGTCCCATGCTACGCAAACCGGGGTGATCGCTCAAAACCACCCCGGCCCATCCGGCCATGGTGGTCAGCGAAGATGCCACGCCCGCCAGACCTGTTTGCATGACGGCCTTTGAAATCCTTCCGGATTCCAGAAAGCGGTAAAATAGAAAAATGGCATTATTGATTCCGTAGCCGAACACAATCGGCAATACGACAATATTAAAATAGTTTAACTGCACGTCCATGAGTACCAATCCGCCCAGCATAATCGAACAACCGCACAGAAACGGCAACAGAGCCAGCAAACAGGCATACACATTGCGAAAGCTGAGCACCAGGATGATCAACACCAGCAGTGCCGTTAAGATTAAAACATAACGCGCTTCTTTCGTGACCAGGCGCATAAATTCAGCCACGATCATAATGCTGCCGGTAGTTCGTAAATCGATTCGATCGGCCTGCAGATCTGCGATGGAACGAAACGGACCATTCCGTAACCAGCCGGGCTTCCCGTACTGCGGAAGTAAGTGCGACGTTCGTCACAAATCGGTCATTCCGTGGTCATTCAAACGTCAAACCGGGCGGCAAATTTCCGGTCAGTTGCATGCGATCCTGTTCCAGAGACGCCACCGGATAGCTGCAATAATCGGCGGAAAAGTAGCCCGCCGGACGATGGTTGCCGCTCAGACCGATGCCGCCAAAGGGCAGGGCGCCACTGGCCCCGGTGCTCCAGCGATTCCAGTTCACACAACCGGCGCGAATGACCCGCTCGAATTGTTTGTACCGTTCTTTATCTTCGCAAAAAAGTGCGGCCGCCAGACCATAGTGCGTCCGGTTGGCTTCCCGCAGGGCCTGCTCGAAATCCGGTACACGTATCAGCTGTAATAACGGGCCGAACACTTCCGCGTCGCTACGATTTGAAATGGAGGTCACATCAATCAAACCCGGACTCAGCAGCGCCGTGTTTTCTTCCTGCAAACGCGATTCGATCAGCACCTGTCCTCCTTTCTGAACCAATTCAGACTGTACAGTCAGCACCGCCCGGGCCGCC